>NZ_JBLYNV010000015.1:0-102289 GCF_049310165.1 Endozoicomonas sp. ALE010
TCACGATCAGCCAGAATCCATGTTCACGCCTGGCCAGAATTCGTGTTCACGCTTTGCCAGAATGAGCGTTCACGATTAGCCAGAATATGCAGTATCTCTTGAATACCTGCTCCAGAAGTGTTTTCTGCATCGAAGTCTGTTAGAGATTCGATATTATATTTAATTAATGAATTAGAATAATCAGATTCATTCTGATATGTATCTAGTCCGCTATTGTAAATAGAAACAGGGTTCAGCACTCGAACTGGTATGCCTTGATAAACAGGCTGCTGTTCGGTGGCACCAAATTGCAGTTCTTGATCTACTAAACCTAATGCGCTGGACCAAAGATAAAAAAAAGAAGCATCATATGAAGGTAATTGATTGGCTTGATACATCGAATTATTGAATTGTTGAATTACAGCTTAAGACTACGCCTTCTTGTAAAAGTTCCTCTCTTTCACAACTCATTCTTTATTTATCAGTTATCAGTCACTTTTTTAATACATTAGTTCCATATAAAAATAATTGTCCGGGGGGGGATAAAAAAGGGGAAATAAATGTCCAACGGTACTGTTAAAACTGAATTGGGATCAAAAAATGTATGGTGCAGTTTCCAGTCCTGATGGTCAGGGTGCATTCATCGGCACATCCTCCGACAACAAGCCTTCTGGCCATGATGCCACCGATAAGTCGTCAGCTCCTGTTCTTCCTGTCTTGCCAAAAGAGACGTCCCCTGCCCACAGCCCTGCCTCCGCCACTGCCTTGATAGAAAGAACCATCGCACCATCAGGGCATCATAGCCTACAGCCCCTGCCGGAAAACTGGCAATGGCAATTGGTGTCTGGAATTTTGAACGGAGAAATTGATGCCATTTCAGCATTGCTTCAACAGAGTGTCGATGTGAATTGCGACCTCTCCAGCCAGCTTGCGACATTGGATCAGCAACCTGTCAACATTAGCGGGGTAGCCCCCTCAATTGCCGCCCAACTGGCCAGGGTTTTTAAGCAAGAATCGCAATACACCCCACTCCGGCTGGCCGCAACAATTGGCAATCCTGAATTGGTAAAGCTTCTGCTGTCTTCGGGGGCACATCTTGAGTGCAGTAACCCTCTCCATGCACCACTGACAGGAGCTGCCGCTGCCGGGCATCGGGAGATAGTCCAGATTCTGCTGGAGCATCATGCCGAAATACAGGCTGGCAGCACCACAGGTGTCAATTCGCCACTGTACTGGGCCATTAAAGGTGGCCATCAGGATCTGGTGGCGTTGCTGGAACAGAACGGTGCCCGTTTGCAAATCGGTTGCCCGGGCAGGGGTGCCCCGATTCACCATGCCGCCAAAGTAGGATCCTCCAGAGTCGTGGAGTATCTGCTCAATCGGGGCGAGGACATTGATAACCAGAGTACCGGGAAGCATACCCCGGTTTATGCCGCGGCATTCAACGGCCATTTTGAGCTGGTCAGGTTACTGCTTGAGCGAGGCGCAAACAATAGCCATGGTGAAACCGGTGAAAATACCCTGATCTGGGCAGCCTGTTACAGCGGTAGCCTGCAAACGGTCAAATATCTGCTTGACCAGGGGGCGGACATCAACGCCGGTTGCGGGGACTTCGACGCCATCAACAGTAATACCTGCCCCTGGAAAAAAACCTCCCCTATTGAGGCTGCTGCCTATTCTGGCAGTTGGCAACTGGTGGAGTACCTGCTTGAGCGTTATAAGCTGAGAATTGATGCTCCCGGCCTTGGCACCGCCCTATTCCGCCACGCTGCTGAGGGAGGCAAGGTGGTGATGATGGATTATATTGCCAGCAGGACAACCATCAACATTGATGAGAAGGGTTACTATTCCCCGATCTCTTCCGCAGCCCGCAGCGGCTCCATCGCAGCGGTGGCGTGGCTACTGGACAAGGGCGCAGACATTCACGCCCACTGCCGAGGCCATCAATCCCCAATATGCCAGGCCTGCGCCTGGGGGCACTTTGAACTGGCCAAATCCCTGGACAGCAAGGGCGCAAGACTTCAAGGTACTGGGTGGGGTTCGCCACTCTATTGGGCGGCCAGCGCTGGCAGTATGGATATCGTGGCATACCTGCTTGACAGGGGCGTCAATGTTAATGCCAACGATAGCGGGCGCACTACGCCTGTCGTCGAGGCCGCAGCGCAAGGGCACCTTCGGCTGGTCAAATATCTGGTACATAAATCCGCAATAATTGAAGCAGACCTTTTGCTCAATGTCGCCGCAAACGGAGGTCATTGCCCCGTATTGGAGTACCTGTTTGAAAATAAGGCGATACTGCAGCATATCAAGCCGTCACACATCTCTATGGCACTCACTGAAGCGACCTGTCGAGGCCAACTGAACGCAATAAAGTACCTGCTCGGCGCATTCAAGACCCATTTCAGTGCTAACCCCAGGCCTGACATCTCCGACCTTCTCTGGTTAGCGGCACAAAGAGGCACTATTGATGTGGTGAAGTATCTTGTTGAGCAGGGGGCTGACGTTAATGTGGAATGCCAGAGTCTTGGCAGCGCACTCTGGACTGCATCAGAGTCTGGTCGTCTGGATACCGTCATGTACCTGTGTCAACAGGGTGCCAACATTCACTACTCCAACCCGGCTGAAAATGCGGACGTACTTTCCATTGCCAGGCAAGGGAACCATCAGGAGGTGGTTCAATTCCTGCAACAACAGATTGCAGCAGCAGTTCCTGCCGGAAGCCCGGAAGCGCTTATCCTTGATGAGTCAAAAAATGAGTGAAATGAAAGTTTGGGCTAATGAAGCCAAAAAGTTTCCCTATCTTTACTGCCAAGGAATCAGTCACTTTTTTGATACATTAGTAGTTCCATATAAAAATAATTGTCCGGGGAGGGATAAAAAAGGGCAGATAAATGTCAAGTAGGTTTATAAAAACTGAATTAGGATCAAAAAAATGTATGGTGCAGTTTCCAGTCCTGATGGCCAGAGTGCATTCACCGGCATATCCACCGACAAAAAGCCTTCTGGCCTTGATGCCACCGATAAGTCATCGGCCCCGGTTCTTCCTGCCTTGCCAAAAGAGGCTGCCCCTGCCCACAACAGCCCTGTCGCCGCTACCGCCCTGATAGACCGAACCATCGCGCCATCAGGGCAGTATACCCCTACGCCCCTGCCGGAAGACTGGCAATGGCAATTGATGTCTGGAATTTTGCATGGAGAAATTAACGCCATTTCAGCATTGCTTCAACAGGGTGCCGATGTTAATTGCAACCTCTCCAGCCAGATTGCGACATTGGATCAGCAATCAGTCAACATTATCGGGTTAGACCCCTCTGTTGCCGCCCTACTGCCCATGGCTGTTGAGAAAGGATCGTGGTACACCCCAATCTGGCTGGCCGCATTGGCTGGCAATCTTGAAGTGGTAAAGTTTCTGCTGTCTTCGGGGTCACACCTTGAGGCCAGTAACCCTCTCCATGCACCTTTGTCAGTAGCAACCGCTGCCGGGCGTCGGGAGATAATCAAGTTTCTGTTGGCACATCATGCCGACATACAGGCTGGCAGCACCACAGGCGTCAATTCGCCACTGTACTGGGCCATTAATGGTGGCCACCAGGATCTGGTGGCGTTTCTGGAAATGAACGGTGCCTATCTGCAAATCGCTTGCCCGGGCAGGGATGCCCCGATTCACCATGCCGCCAAAATGGGGTTTTCCAGAATCGTAGAGTATCTGCTCAATCGGGGCGAGGACATTGATAACCAGAGTACCGGGCAACATACCCCGGTTTATGCTGCGGCAATCTGCGGCCATTTTGAGCTGGTCAGGTTACTGCTTGAGCGAGGTGCAAACAATAGCCATGGCGAAACCGGTGCCAAAACCCTGATCTGGGCTGCCTGCCGCAGCGGCAACCTGCAAACGGTCAAATATCTGCTTGACCAGGGAGCGGACATCAATGCCGGCGGCCCGGACATCAACGCCATCACCCGGAAAGGACACCACCCCATCGAGGCTGCGGCCTATTCTGGCAGTTGCAAACTGGTGGAGTACTTGCTTGAGCGTTATAAGCTGAGAATTGATGCTCCTGACCTTGGCACCACCCTATTCCGCCGCGCTGCTGAGGGTGGTAAAAAGGTGATGATGGATTACATTGCCAGCAGGGCTGGCCATCAACATTGATGAGGAAGGTTATTATTCCCCGATCTCTTCTGCAGCCCGCAGTGGCTCCATAGAAGCAGTAGAGTGGCTACTGGACAAGGGCGCAGACATTCACGCCCACTGCATGGGCCAGGAAACCCCAATGTGTCAGGCCTGCGGCCGGGGGCACTTGGAACTGGTCAAATTTCTGGACAGCAAGGGCGCAAGACTTCAAGATGCCGGGTCGGGTTCGCCACTCTATTGGGCGGCCAGCGCTGGCAGTATGGATACCGTGGCATACCTGCTTGACAGAGGCAGCAAAGTCAATATTGATGTAGTGAAGTACCTTGTTGAGCAGGGGGCTGACGTTAATGTGGAATACCAGAGCCTTGGCAGCGCACTCTGGACTGCATCAGAGTATGGTCATCTGGATACCGTCATGTACCTGTGTCAACAAGGTGCCAACATTCACTACTCCAACCCGGTCAACAATGCGGACGTACTTTCCATCGCCAGGCAAAAGGGCCATCATAAGGTGGTTCAGTTCCTGCAACAACAGCTTAATGCCAACCCTGCAGGAAGCCCTGAGGGCGATGAGTCAATGAATGAGTGAAATGTAAGATGGTGCTGATGAGACAAAAACTCATGTTATTGAATAGAAATTAACACTTCAGTTTCTTCATTAGCCACAGAATCACCTGGATAAAATTGTTGCTGAAAATAATCTCTCAGGATTGGCAAACCATACAACGCAATTATTGAACCCACTAACAACAAAAATGAACGACTTGAAAGCAATTCAAGAAAAGCTTCAGGTATTGCCTCAAGACACAACTTCAAGAAATCAGTCTCAGTCAGAACTGCACTTGCATACTCATAAGAAATGCCGAATTCATTGGCAAGTTCAATAACAACCAGGTTGACCTGACCTTTTCCCGTCAGTGGTAAATCACCTGAGTTTTAGCTGAATTGACTGACTGACGATACTGCTTTTTGCGCTCCCTTTGACGCTTGGCGTAAGCGGGATCTTTGCGACGCTCCCTTTGGCGTTCCCTTTCGCGCTCGGCGTAAGCGGGATCTCTGCGAAGCGCCCTTTGGCGCTCCCTTTGGCGCTCGGCGTAAGCGGGATCTTTGCGAAGCTCCTTTTGGCGCTCCCTATGGTACTCCCTTAGGCGCTCGGCGTAAGCGGGATCTTTGCGAAGCTCCCTTTGGCGCTCCCTTTGGCGCTCGGCGTAAGCGGAATCTGTCTGGTAGCGCTCCCTTCTGCGCTCCCTTTCGCGCTCAGCGTAAGCGGGGTCTTTGCGAAGCTCCCTTTTGCGCTCCCTTTGGCGCTCCCTTTCGCGCTCGGCGTAAGCGGGATCTTTGCGAAGCTCCCTTTGGCGCTCCCTTTGGCGCTCCCTTTGGCGCTCGGCGTAAACGGGATCTTTGCGAAGCTCCCTTTGGCATTCAATATGTGAAGAATTTTCATCAATAGCTTCTTCGGCTTGAATCGCAGGAGATATATATTGTTGAAGATGTTCACTTTTCAATCGTGGGGTAATAATCGCAATCGACGCTGTGGATTTAGAGAAATTACCAATGCCATCTTGATCAGGAATTTGAATAGGTGGATTAAGTTTAGTATCAACATCTGTCGAGTTTTGCGAGGTTGATTGAACACCCTTTGTTAAGGAGTATATCGAAAAAGTATTATTTTCAGGGTCATATTCTGCAACCTGATAATTTTCCAGTGGTATAGCTACTGGAATTGCAGGAGAATCTTTATAGCTAGTTTGATTTTGTACAGCGAAATCTTTCAACCATTTTTTTTTAGGATTTAAATATCCTTGATTATCTGAACTTGTAGTTTGGTCAGTCATGTCATGCTTAGTTACAGGTTGTCCAACTTCAGTAACCATTCGGGAAAAAGCCTGACCTGTTGCACCAGATTCAGCTAAAGGCACGCCCTGAATATTAGAAAGGCCTTTAGAGGCTGGACTTAATTGAGAAGAAGCTGGTCTATCCATTGAATTAATGAATTATCTAATTAAAGCTTAAGACCATGCTTTCTTATAAAAGTTCCTACCTTTCGCCACTCATTCACTATTTATTTATGTCAACCAAGGAAAGCTGGGGGTCAGAAAGCCGGGGGGGCAGGTCTTTCTTATTGACGCAAAACCAGGGAAGCCGAAACTGGCTTAGGCCTTTCTTTTGAATGGATTCAAGATTCAAGACCTAATGGAATGGTCCGCCCCGTTCCCAAAACGGCTTCAAATGAGCCAAGATAGAAGATAGAATGAGTTTTGCGGAACACCATTCAGAATAAGAAACGGAGCGAACCACGGGCACGCAAAACAAATCAGGAACTAATCAAAAAGGTCAGGTAGCTTTCCTCGGAATTGATCTGAGTAAAAAGAGTTTCCAGCTACATGGTGTTGATGCCAAAGGTCATGTGGTTATCAAAAAGAAACTTACATCGCAAAGCACTCTTGCCCTTTATAATAACACGCTCTTTTGAGCAACCAACCACCACGTTCGTTATCCCTGCCCACCGAATCTGGTGAGATCGTCTCGCTATTCAACGCAGGTGCCTCAAGCAGCATGCCACTTTGAAGTGCGCTATCCCAAGTTTGCCTTTCGAGCTATCCGGGAAAGCTGTAACCACCTCATCCGGTGTGATCCATCGGCCTTTCAACGGCAGGCCCCTCAGGCAACACTCCGCTTTGAAACGCGCTACCCCCAGTTTGCCTTCCGGACTATCCGGGAAAGCCACAAACACAGTTTCCGGCGAGGCATGCAGGCCAAAAATGGGGGGCCTATTTCCTGTCCTGTTCCTGCTTAGGTGTCCTATTTCCTGCGCAGGTTAATCCTGCTCCTCTACTACTTGTCAAGATTCCACAAATAATAAATCAGTTTTGATGTTATACATCAGATTCGTCGACATATTATATTCTGTGAGCACGGATTTTACTGACGAGACTATTTTTTTGACAGGCTCCTATTTTTTTGACAGGCTCCTATTGATTTGGTGAATAATTATGATCTCCTCGAAGTGTAATTTATTTCATTCTGAATATGCATCCTCAGTTACCGGGGATAGTATGTCTGAAACGCTTGACACTCCTTTACAAAGAAAAGGAGTTCCAGCTCATTCTGCTTCTGATAGTCTTTCAACGCGTACTGTAGAGCCTGAAGTTACTACTAATCACCTTGGCTCTCCAGGCTTTAGCTCTGTTTTTTTTGATGCCAGATCTCAGGAATATCTCCTTCTTGTAAAAGCTATTCGTGTTTTGGAAAAAGGTCCGACGTTTAATGATGAAAAAATTGGTTCTGTTTCCAGAAAAAAAATGACCGTTTCTCAACTTAGGCAAATAAAGAATGACTTAAAAGTTGAAAATCTTTTTAAGTTAAGACAGCTGGAGCTTATTACAAACAAGATCTTTTCTCTTACATTAGATTCTAAAGAAGAAATAAGACAACAAGACATTGCTAGTCTTCTTGAGATATTGTCTGATTTTTACAGCCCTGATCATTTTATAAATTGCATGTTATGTATTATGCAAAAAGTGTATGGAGAACATTTTAAAGCCATGAACGTATGCAGGGCTACGTCCATCACGGCTGCGCTACTCAACAAGGCTCAATCTATGAAATTACCAATAACTGTTGCCGCCAAGCATGAGATTGGAGAAATTGTCGAGCTGATTTTCAGGATTGTACTTAGCAAGGACGATATGGGGAAGATATCATCTTTCCCACAATGGTATTCAATTTGGGAATCGTATTTTACGTTAAATATTATCTGCAGCTGCATTAATGTTGATGGCAGTCATTATTGTGCACCCTACTTTAGCCCGGAGCTACCGGTAAAAGTAGCTTTGAAATGTTTTGGTCAATTGCCACACTTAAGTGAAAGGGAAAACGAATTTCTGCAGATGAAAACCTATGGGGGTAAGCTTGATGTAATCAAGATTCAGACGTTACATTTCAATTTGCTGATCGGAAAAGAGGTTAACACGGAACTGGTGATTTCCTACGTAAAAGAGAGTTGTCAGATATTTCAACATAAGTCAGTCATTAGTGTTTCTGATGATTTTGAGCGTTATGGGCTGTTGCAGTTGTTGCATACTGCAACAGTTTGTGTATTAGAAAAATCTGAGCACGATGCACGACGATTAATTGAATGTTACGAATACTTTTCCTTTATGCAGCCTTCAGCAGGTGTATTGAAAAACTATATGCAGGCCAGATGTGAAGAAATATACGGTGCTGTTGATACAGCCAGCTCTATTTATCAGTCCCTGGTCAGTGGAGAAAATCAAGTTCCGGTATTTGAAGAATTGATTCGTTGCCTGGAAAAAATGGGTGATAACGAGGCGGTATATAATGCCTGTATAAATGCCGCGGATTATTACAGAGATAAAGGTATTAAATGGAGAGAAGAGTTCTATGAGCACAAGGCTGTTGCTACGATGATGCTCATGATCAGGATGGATGATCTGAAGAACGTTGATCAATCTCCAGGGCAAGATGAGGTGGATGTCAGCGTTGATATTAAACCACAAGCTAAAGTCAGCCGCAGTAAACCGCAGCAAGGTAATAGAAAAAACAGACTTAAACGGGGGACAGACGCTCGTACAACGGGCTCTCGACGTAGAGAAAAAACAGAATCTGCTCAATCCTGCCATCCACCTTGCCCAACAGTAAAACTCAAAAAAGACACTGCTCATGCTGTGCATTCACGGACAGTGAAAACCGGTTCTTCAGAGCCCGCAAGCGAAAACAATGAGCGGGATTACTGGAGAGAGTTGAATGAGCTGTTTTTGGATTATTATCACGTTCCTCATAAATACCGGGATGCTGTCGAGCGTCTTTCCCTGGAAGCCTGTCAGTTTTTTCCAAATGATATATGGATTCTTCATTCTGCGGGTTGGGGCTTTCATCTTATTGGCGATGAAAAAAAAGCCGCTGAGCTGCTATTGAAAGGTCTGCGCCAGTATCTGAACCGTGATTACCCTGAGGTGAAAAGTTTTATACCTGTTGATATCTATGGCAGCTTTGAAGCAGCCCTGGATAAACTCAAGGTTCACCCTGACATCATGCCTGGCTCATCCGCAGGCCTCAATGTGGCCGCTTATTTAAGCTCTCTGGCGTATGTTTATCGGAATTTTGATAATCATTATGATGCGCAGATGCGTTCTTTGGCTAATTGGTTGAACCCCGCCAGGGAGGCCCGTAAAAAAGAAAAACTGCAGTTGGCTTTTACGCCAAAGGTAAATGTAATTACTGCGGAAGTTGGCCAAATTATCAGAAAGAGTATGGTTTTTGACCGTGTCTAACTCGCTTAACCCTTCCAGAAAGCAGGCGCAAAAACACAAGGGCGGTAATAATCTCAAGGAGGCTGTCCGAGAATAGACTGCACTACGCGGCAACTGCTCCTGCGTTGCTCCGGCTCCTGCATCCATGTAGTCGATTGAGCAGCAAGATATTCAGAGCCTGCATAGAATTCGTAGCCAGGCAGTGGCCAGAAGGACTGCGTTGGGTAATCAGGTCAGAGGCTTGCTGATGGAATACGGGGTCATTATTCCAAAGGATATAGCCTTTATCCGCAAACAGTTCCTTACTGCACAGACAATGAAAGTTCGAACCTATGTCCGCAGAATTAACGGCATCCGTTCATTATCAGTGTGTGCAGGAATATTACCCGGTCCTCTGCGGCTTCGCTGTGAATTATTGAATCCATCCATGGTAAGGCTGACGTCTCTCCTGCCTCTGGCCATCAAAGGCTCGTAATGTTTGCCCGCAGTCCTGGACGATGCTCTGTGGCAATAATAGCGGTAGAGACAGAAACCAATTCCGACCAGCACAAAGAGCACTCCGCCAAAGGCAATACCGACTATGACCCCGTTACTCAGGCCCGACGTCGACGGGCTTCTGTTACTGGAGGCAGATGGTATTATTGTTGGGGTAACAGGGCATAACCGGCGGGTATTACTTCTGATCAATCCCACAAAATCATCATTAAACTGGCAATCCGTTGTCAGCAGTCGATGGTTAAGGCCTGCACATAACTTATCCTGCTCGGAACGACAATCGTTGTCTGTATTGTTCTGCTCGCGACCATGAACATGAACATTACAGATATCGGGTTCAGGCCCACCCCTGACAGCAGCTGTTGAATATTCACCCAGGCTATCGACCTGGCAGTTAATCGCCGTGGTGCTGACCACAGTGCCACCGGAATCAATATCCCCCACCCCGATACCTGCCGTTGCCTCCTTGCCCGAGGCTAACACAGTGCAATTCAGCGCGGTGGTGTTGGCAATCGTTTCAGATACCGTGCTATGTCTGATCAGGCCCGCCCCGACGCCTGCGCCTCCACCAGAACCTGTGGATTCCACATGACAGTTCACGGCTGTGGTGTTGGCAACAGTGGCCAGGTCAAGGAGCACCCGCCCGGCACCGATGCCTGCCCTGCCACCTTGACCGGAGGCTACAACAGTAGAGTTCACTGCGGTGGTGTCGACAACCGCACCAGCAACAGAAGCTCTGCCCACGCCGATACCTGAGTCACCATTCTCTCCAGAGGTTACTACCTGGCAGTTCACTGCTGTGGTGTCAGCCACCGTGTCGAAGACATTAGCCATGCCCGCGCCAATGCCAGCCGAGCCAATGCCAGAAAATCCGGATAAATCTGCACCCGCGTTTTCCACCTGACAATTCACCGCCGTGGTGTTGCTGACCCTGCAGATATGATGATCAAGCCACCCTGCACCAATGCCTGACCCGCCACTGCGAGTCGCCACTTTGCAGTTCAATGCCGTAGTGTTGGCAAGCGTACCAACCCGAAGGTATCCCACACCAATGCCAGCCTTGCCATAATCAGGTGTAACTACTTTACAGTTCACTGCTGTGGTGTTGGCAATTATGCCATGACCATCAAGGTGTCCAGCGCCAATGCCTGCGCCCCCTCCTGCCGAGGCTGCCACGGTGCAGTTCACCGCTGTGGTGTTGACAACCATGCCTCCTGTAAGCCGACCTGCGCCAATACCTGCCTTGGCACTGGACCTGAATCTGGATCTGGATCTGGAGCTGTGTGCTTGTACATTGCTGTTCACTGCCATGGTGTTGACAACCGTGCCACTGACATCCCCGCCGATAATCCCCCCAATGGCCTTTTTACCCAAGGCCACTACCCGGGCATTATCAACACAAATATTGCTGACTGTGGCCTGGTCTGAAATTTTACAGGCCACCACCCCGGTGGCGCCTGTGGAGGTTATATTGGCACCGGTAAAGCGCAGGCTATCTACACGCCCCTCACCGGCCAGCGTTTTCACCAGGCAATTTCTGAGGTTGCCAATGGTCCGTTTTTCTTCGTTGCCTCGGAGAATGCCGGTAAAGGGATGAGTGTCATTACCAATGGACTGGCGCAACTGGCCACCGTCAATATACGCAACAGTTTGCTGGTAATTGCCGTTGAGCGGGTAGTCCGGATCATGGCCAATCTTGCCCAGGGTTTCGGCATCAGCCACCGCAATCCACGGGTCATTGTTACGGTTGCCGGTTACTGCCATGCCAGCAGTGGCAAGACCGGACAGCCCTCGCGGCACCACTGCGGCATCCAGCGGCTGACCAGTGCGAGCCATGCTGGCCGGTTGGCGACGGTGCAGCGATGGGCTGTTGTCTTCATCGTTGTCGTTTATCAGGATTTTATCCGGAGTATTGTCCGGCAAAAGCGGTTCTACCCCTGACTCCCTGAATACAGCCAGACTGCCCCAACGTCCCTGTGGTTCTAAAGACATTGTTGTTACAGGTTGCCGGTCACCTGCGGTGCCTACCCTAGACTCGACCGATGGCTCTATCAAAACGACTACCTCATAAAAATGATATTTATTATCTTGTGGTTTAGCTTCTGTCCAACAGATAAGTAGCTAACCATATGAAATCATATATTTCTGACTCCTTGTGCTGGCACTCTGCTTCGTTACAACTCCGGTCACATAGCTACGGCTATGCTCCCTCCGTTGTGCCTCGCATAGTACCAGCCCAAGTAGCCAGAAATATTCGATTCCATATGGCCAGCTACTTAAAAAGAGACTGGGCAAGACAAAAAGCCCCGGAGCAAAAATGCTCAACAAACGGCAAGTGTAGTCAGGCTTATGGCATGAGCAATAATGATTTGAATTTTCTTCATGAGTTTGTGAACTTTCATTGTAAAAAAATACTCATAAGAAAAAACACGAGGAACTTACTATGAATTTATCTACTGTTAAGCCCAGTGATTTAACCACATCAAATACTGCTGCTTTCATTTCAGAGCAATCCTCAACAAGTGACAATTATCATTCATCACAAATATTTATACCAAAGGGTGATCAGCCATTTGATTTGCAAAGATTGCTTTCTAGCAGGAAAGTAATAAAAAATGATCCCACAGCTGAGTTGAGCATTAAACTTTTTGGCAAGAATTTTTTATCAGGGATCACAGTATTTTCAGATAAACCTGAAAATGCTTTTTGGACGTCTACTCTAACAAAAGAAACCACAACCGAAAAAAATACAACTGCCTGGATAGAATGGTGTAGAGTAAACCCTTCGAATTCTTTGTTAGGAAAAACTGCAGCTCAATTTCAGGTTTTAGAAACAGCAAATATATTCCATATTGACTCAAATGAAAAATATAAATGCTTATTAAAAGAATATCCTCATCCAGTAGTTCATAATTATGTAGACTGGGAACGTGTTGCCATTAATTTTGATGCTGTACATTGTACACAAGATTTTCGTATTCCCAGTTGGGATTGTGAATCAACAGCATGGTTCAATAAAGATAAATTAGTATTCCTGAAATCCCTGAATTCACAAGAAATTGACTTGTAATATGGCATCTGGAAAAGCTGGGGGCATTCTTCCTGACGAAAAAACCAGGTAAACAGAAACTGGCTTTGATCTTTCTTTTGAATGGATTAAAGCTTCAAGACCCGTTACTGGCTCCCAGCTCCAGAGTCAACCTCGGCCAGACTCTATTAGCACTGCAACAGCAGTGATGGTGTCAGACCTACCATATTGCTAATCAAAAATAAGGTTTCCCATCAAAGGCGCATACACATAGTCTTTGAGCTGTGGCTTATCCACCGGCAGCAGCGGCAGCAGCGGCTTCAGCGGCAGCATCGGCACCGATTTCGACAACGGTTGTCCCGTTTCTTTACTGTGTGCAACCAGGCGCGAGCGGATAGAGGCCCGGGCGCAGACCTGAAGTGATTGGGGTTGAAAATTATCCGGCTCATTATTCCGATTGATGTTGTCAAACCTGCCAGTCTCGGCCAACAGGACTTTCAAGTTGCGAATTCTGCCCTTGGCAAAATTCAGCGGTGTACACCTATTCCAGGCTCGCGCCTTACAGTTGGCACCCTCAGCCACCAATAGTTGTACTTTCTTGCCCGAACCACTTTTTGCTGCCAAATGTAACGGGGTCCATTGTGTGCAGTTGTCTTGCCTGACTTCAAGGTTAGCCCCCTCGGACAAAAGCAGCTTCAGATAATTCAAGTCGAAACAGTTTTCGCTAGCCGCATAGTGCAATGATGTCAGTTTATATTTATCAGCTGCATCAATATTGGCACCGGCAGCCAGAAGCACCTTGAATACCTCCAGTGTATCGTTTATGGAGATCGAATAAATTAGTGGCGTTGCTTTATTCATATCCCTGGCATCAATATCGGCTCCCCGGGCCAGAAGCTCTTTCGCAACCTCCCCGCTACCGGCTCTGTGCAGCGGAGTCCGGCCTGAATCAGAGCGGGCATTAACGCAGGCACCTGCATCGAGAAATACCTTTAACATCTCCAGATCGGCTTTAGAACAAGCCTGGAACAGTGGCGTGTTTCCGCAATTATCCCTGGCCTCAATATCAGCTCCCCAAGCCAGAAGCTGGTGCACAGTCTCCCCGCTACGGGCTCTATGCAACGGAGTTTGACCTGAAGGATTGCGGACATTCACGCTGGCACCCGCAGCCAGAAGACAGTTGAGAACTTCCGGTTTTTCCGAAGTTACCGCCAGAAACAGCGGAGTTTCGCCATACCGCCCCCTGGACTCAATATCAGCCCCCTGTTCCAACAATGTCTTCATCGATGCCAGGTCACCATCCTCGGCTGCCTTGAGCAGATTTTTATCGTCCGGGGACAGTTTCTTTGTTGCGCCCATCAAGACATTTTCAACGTCTCTCAACAGTGTAATCATAACTACTTCCAAATGGATTATCTCAGACAATCGTCGATAACCCTGCAAACTGCCTTAGCGGATATGGCAAACAGGTAACAGGTTGCAGATCAGGCACAAGGGGACTGGATCTTTATGCCACAAATCAACAATTCTACCACTCAACACATCGTCCAGCCCGGCATCCATAAGTCTGACGACAATGACAAACAGCACAAAAAAGCCGACACAGCAAGATTCGACGATCGTCAGATATCGGTCCATGAACCGACTGAGTCTGTATCGGTATGGGCTACACAAATCGCAAAGGCCGCAAAGGCCGCAAAAGCTTTTGTGATCTCAAAGGTGCCGGGGTTTCTCCTCCGGCAGAGGAAAGTCGAAATCACCACCCCCGTAAGCAGTCCGAAAGTACAGCAACCTGATAAACAACAGGGATCCGGTCACCAAATACGCCCTGAACGGCCACTGCCAAAGCCACCGGGTGACAATAGTGACACCCCCACCTCTCATACCGTGTCGAATAATAGCAGGCCGCTACCACCACCGCCCGGTAAACATAACCAACCATCCTCGGAAAAACCCAGAAGGCCGCTGCCACTACTTGTCCAACATAGTGAGCAGACGCCAATGAAAAGCAATCGTCAGCGACTGCCTCCTCTTAAGCAATACAAAAGACCATTACCGGAGCTGCCGGTTGACAATAGCGGTCAGATGCCCGATGAAAGCCTGACCATGGTCACTACCAGATCTGGCAATACCCTGCCCACAGCGACCACGGAGACATGGCAAGCCGCTGAGTCAACCGGTGTTGACACCCTGTATCAGGATATCAGGGAGCAGTATGCTGGCCAGCTGGCAGACCTCGAAGGTACCAATGATTCCGGGTACCAGACGCAGACTATGGAATCGGTAATAGCAGCAGAGGAATCGCTGGGCACAACAGAGCTTAACTCATTGCGAAAAGACAAATATAACTCCGGACAGATCGGGCTGAAAAATATCGAACTAAATCCGACCAGAGAAGCGCTTGATGAGTTGGAAGATCTCAAAACGCAATGGCAAAAGGCAAAAACGGCAATAACAGAATGGCGGCAGAAAAAAGGGGATATGGGTAAACAGTCCCCTGCCGACCAGAGGAAATTCGCAGCGCTTGCCAGGGCCGAAGCAGCTGCAGGCCAGAAGTTCCGTATCGAGCTCCATTTATTTCTGACACAGTGCCGCAGCAAAGAGTGGCGGGACAGCGCTGCTGACTTGAGCATAGACGCCTTTTATAAACTGCAAACCATCATTCAGGCATCACCGCTGAACAATGAAGAGAAATACAGGCATGAAAGTGTGGTAGCAACCGTTGCTCTCTTCGAACAACAACAGCTGCCCGGCTATAAGAAGAAGACGAGAAAGAAGAAGCTGAACGATGCACTGCTACGGCTGGATAGTTGTGAAAAGCTGCTATTGAACAATAACGCGTTGGACAACCCTAAAAAGCTGGAACTGTTTGGTAGTTTACATACCAGAATCGTCCGTCATTTTGCCGTTGAGGAGCCCTGGCAAGACCAGAAAGTCAGGCTCGACATGGGTAAGGGCGATCTTCTTGCCTTTCAGCTCTTATTACAACACTCAAAAACAGGCGGCAGTGGCAAACATCCAGACCCGGATAACAGCGAGAAACGACAGTTACTGGAGGATTTCGTGACCAGGAAAAGCGAGGCCCTTGATCGGCTGCAGACCGTCAGGAAAACCTACGATGAGCTTGATGCTGTTAATGAAGACACATGGGAAGACTATGGAGAACTCCTTGAGCTTGCCGACGAAGAGCGTAGCCTGACAACACAGGTAGGTCGCTGGACAGAAGAAAAAATAGCAGCAGCGCAGAAAATGATCCAAAGGGAGTAAAAATCAGGGTAAAAATGAAGGACCTTCCCCCCCCCTGCTTTCCCACTTTTTTTGACCCCGGTTTTCTTCCTTCAAAAATCCAGACCTGAACCCTGCTTTTTCTGCTTTTCTGCTTTTCTGCTTTTCTGCTTTTCTGCTTTTCTGCTTTTCATAATTTGAATTTTATCCATGACTTTTTGAACTTTCATTGTGAATAAACACTCATAAACGTAAACACAAGGAACTTACTATGAATTTATCTCCTGCGAAGTCTAGTGAGCTAACCAGTTTACATAGTGCGGCTTTCCTTTCAGAGCCATCCTCAATATATGATAATTATCATTCAGCACAAGTATTCATACCAAGACGTGATCAGCAGTTTGATATGCAACGATTGCTTTCTAGCAGGAAGGTAGTAAAAAATGACCCCAGTATTCAGTTTAACTCCGAACCTCTGGGTAAGAATTTTCCACTATGGCTAAGATTGCCGAGAGATAAACCTGAAAATACTTTTTGGACAAGTACTCTAAAAAAAGAAACTGCAACCGAGGAAACTGCAACCGAAGAAACCAAAACCGAAAAAAACACAACTGCCTGGATAGAGTGGTGTAGAAATAACGGTATGCACATTTTCTTAGGCAAAACTGCGGCTCAATTTCAGGTTTCAGATACAGCAAATATATTTCATATTGACTCATACGAAAAGTATGAACACTTATTAAAAGAATACACTCATTCAGAAAATGATAATTATATAGATTGGGAACGTGTGGCCATTGATTTTGATGCTGTACATTGTACACAAGACTTTGATCTTCCCGGATGGAGTTGTGAATCAACAGCATGGTTTAATAGAGATAAATTAGTATTTCTGAAATCCCTGAATTCACAGGAAATTGACTTGTAATGCGGAATCTGAAAGAGCTGGGGGCAGTCTTCCTGACGCAAAAACCAGGGCAGCCGAAACTGACGTTGGTCTTTCTTTTGAATGGACTCAAAATTACGAAAAGTTATCGTAATCGTCAGGGTATCATCGAACCTTTTAGCGATATAATCCCCCCATTAATGAATTCAGTCAGACTTCCGCCAAATTCTGATGTCCCTTATTCCCACAGGCAGGAGACCTCCGGGTCATGACAGCAAACTCTCTCTTCACCCAACCGGGGTTGGTATTGGCTCGGGCAGCGACCACCAAATCCCGGGCAATCCTGCTGGTTGCCCTGACCTGCCTGGCAGCTTTTTCCCAGGTCGCTTCCGCTACAGCGGCAAAAAGCCAGGCTCCTACGGTAACGGCCTTTCCAGTGACGGCCACCACATTGCAACAGAATCTGATGGCGCTGGGAAACCTGAAAGCCAACCAGTCCGTTGACATTGCCCCGCAAATCAATGGCCGTATTGTTGCCCTGCATCTGCGCGATGGTGTGAATGTCAAATCAGGACAGCTGCTGGTTGAACTGGATGACCGTGAGCAGGAGGCAATCACCGCCCAGGCGCGAATTGCCTTTGAGGATGCCCAGCGGCAACTGGACTATATGGAAGCTTTGATCAACAGCAAAGGGTCCCGTATTTCAGCTACCACCGATGCCTGGCCCGGAAAAACCTTTACCGGCACCATCAACAGCATTAACCCCCGGATTGACCCGGTCAATCTGTCCTTTCAGGTCAGGGCCCTGCTGGATAACCCTGAGTCACAGCTTCTCCCGGGTATGCTGATGCGTACCTCTATTGAGCGCCCGAACCAGCAACAACGATTAGTTGTGCCTTCCCGCAGCATCCTGTATGACGGTAACCGCCGTTATGTGTTTGTGATTGATGAGCAAAACCGGGTGGAACGCAGGACCATTACCACCGGGCAAACCATTGATCAGTTCATCGTTGTCGTATCCGGACTGGTGGAAGGCGAGCGGGTAGTGAATGAAGGTGCGGTAAAAGTCACCGATGTCCGCCGGGTAACTGTGCTTGAGAAAGAACCGTCTGTTCTCTCTGCCAACCCGGTCACACATGCCGCTGCCAATGGATTGCTGTAACCATGATACTGTCTGATTTATCCATCAAACGACCGGTATTTGCCACTGTCGTCAGTCTGCTGCTGATTACCTTCGGGGTTATCTGTTTCCAGATGTTACCGGTTCGGGAGCTGCCGGATATTACCCCACCGACGGTGATGGTGTATACCGGCTATGCCGGGGCTTCTGCCGAGGTTATTGAAAGCAAGATCACCAATGTCATTGAGGACCAGCTCGGTGGTATTGAAGGGGTGCGCTTTATTGAAAGCACCAGCCGTAATGGGACGTCCCGGATTAATATCGAGTTTTCTCCCGACCGGGATATGGAAACGGCAGCCAATGATGTCCGGGAAGCCATGTCACGGGTTATCTGGCGTCTGCCGGATGAAGCCGAGTCACCCATTGTCTGGAAGAACGATGGCAGTGGCGAAACCATTCTCAATGTCAGCCTGCAAAGTGACACCATGTCTTTGATTGTACTCACTGACTATGCGCAACGCACCTTGCAGGACCGGCTTTCCCTGGTCGATGGCGTCAGCTCCGTTGACCTTATGGGTGCCCGGGAATATGTCATGCGCATTGAACTGGATGCCCGGGCCATGGCGGCCCGGCAAATCACCACCAGCGATGTCCGCAGCGCCCTGCGTCGTGACAATGTCGAGCTGCCTGCCGGTGAATTAACCGACAGTTTGAGAACCTTGCCCGTCCGGTTAAACCGTGACTACAACACCATTGACGATTTCCGTCGTCTGCTGATTCGTCAGGAGGGCAGCCGCAGAGTCTATCTTGCAGATATTGCCTCCATCCGTACCGAGGCCAAAGAGATCGAGACACTGGCAAAAGCCAATGGCCGGAACGTATTGAGCCTTGGCATTGTGCCACTTTCCCAGGCTAACCCGCTGGAAGTGATTCAGAACGTGAAAGATGAGATCGATGCATTCACCCCTTTCCTGCCGGAAGGCACCTATATGACCACCACGCGGGACTCTTCCATTTATATCCAGTCCGCCATTGATGAGGTGTATGCCACCCTGGCCATGACGATTGCCCTGGTGGTGCTGGTGCTTTATATCTTTCTTGGCAATGTGCGGGCCACCCTGATCCCGGCCGTTACGGTACCAGTGTCGCTGATCAGTGCGTTTATCGTTATCCACCTGCTGGGCTACTCCATCAACCTGCTGACGCTGCTGGTGCTGGCCATTGGTCTGGTGGTGGATGATGCGATTGTGGTGCTGGAAAATATCCACCAGCATCTGGAGCGTGGCGAACCGCCCCTGTCGCCGCCTGGAAAGGTGCCCGGGAGGTGAGCTTTGCCGTGGTGGCAACCACGGTGGTTCTGGTGATGACCTTCGTGCCCATCATATTTATGGAAGGCTCTGTTGGCCAACTGTTCTCGGAATACGCCATGACCCTGAATATTTTCAGCCAGCTGGCGATGATCATGCTGATCGGATTATCGGCCAAGAATGGCATTTTGATTGTGGAGTTTATCAACCAGCTTCGGGATCAGGGGTGGACCTTTAACGAGGCAGTACTTGAAGCATCAGCGTTGCGGCTGCGCCCTATTCTGATGACCGCTCTTACCACGGTGGTTGGTGCCAATCCTCTGCTGCTGGCCTCAGGGGCCGGTTCAGCGTTCCGGTTCTCTATCGGGGTCGTGGTTTTTGCCGGTGTTACCGTCTCCAGCCTGTTAACCCTGTTTGTGGTGCCAGCCATGTATTCATTGATGGCCAGAAGAACCACCTCTCCTGACCATGTGACAAGACAACTGGAGAAGCTGCTGACTCAATAACTCTTTCACTGATTTTCTCAGGCGGGGAAGTTACTCAGGCTAATACCGGTTACCGAATTATCGGTTACCGGTTAAGCCTGATAACTCCGGGTTTGCTGCCAATTAACTTTAACTTGGCACCGGTGGTGGATATGCAGTGCTGGACCCAGCATGACTGTGCGTCTGTCCGGGATGAGCAGGCGGCATCTGCATCTGCCATTGCCGAATTAATTCATCAACCTCACGTCTGAATTCATCAGGTGGTAAGTGCATTTTTGAGAGTAATTGAGACACTGCATATTCCAATTCCTCATCAGTTACTTGAATGGTGCTCATTAGTTCAATTAGCTGTTGACGTAATTCTGGAAGCTGCCGTAGCAAGATCAGCAGAGCATTTTGACCAGCAATGTTTCCGGGAGGCACACTTGAACTGGCATCACTGCCCAGCAGTTTGATCAATGAAGGCACGATTCTGTCCAACGACCTTCTTGCTTCATCGGTAATAGTGATCTGGGAGTCAATTAATACCTTGGCCCTGAACAACGCTACAGTTTCTTTTGGCATCTTCACATTACAGTTATAGGCTCTGTTAAACAGGTCAATGACTTTTTGATCAATCTTGCCCTCTCCACGATAGGGCATCAGATTCAGGACCTCCTGCTTCAGCTTATCCCAATTTGCTTTATCAGATTCATATTCACCCAAAGTTTTCAGACATTGAACTACCTGATCTGCATATTGACTTCTCCTGGCTACACCGGACTCTTCACGGAGTTGCTCCATCGCGCCAAGAATGGTATAGGTGGCTTTCACCGCATCCCTCGAGACTTTTTGTGCATTACCCAGATCAATAAAGTAAATGTTCAGTCTGCCATCCTCAACGGTAACCATGACATTGCCATCATGCATATCTGCATTAAAAAACCCCGTCTGGGCATAACAGTAAAACCAGTGTTCGAATGCCAGTTTTTTCAGACTTAACCTGAAGGCGAGTAAATGATCGTCCGATATATTCGTCTCATCGATATTCAATAACTTTGCCGCAAGACTCCGAAGTTTTGGCTGGTCATGTTCACTTAGCGTAACCCCATCAATTTTTTCCATGCCCAAGGCATGGGAAGAGGCAGTATTACCATCAACGGCTGGAACTTTAAAATTAACCGGAAGACTTAGCAAAACCGTGCCGGTGCCAGGATGCTGGATTTCCCACCCATTTGGCCGGGGAGGCAGCGCGTATGCATAATCCGGTAATTCGTCTTGCCGAATATCAAATATATGCTGCTGTGCAACGGCCTTGAAAGCAAAATCCTGTTGCCGTGTTCTGTTGGCCTCAGTGATCAGATTCAATTCTTCCTTGACACTGTCAAAGAATGAGAAAATGGCATGTTTGGTCCCTTTACCAATTGAACCCGGTGCAAGGAAGGTAATCAGCCCAAGTACGAACCTGAGAACCCGTAAATCAGAGTAAACCCTGGTTTCACTTGACTCGGAAACGGTCTTGACAATCAGACTCTCTCCGCTTTTCAGGATGATCTCATTGACCTCACCAATTGAACCGGTACCGAGATTACGCCTTTCATTCAATCGATCCGGGTTGTAATCAATACCTGCTTCATCAAGGCAATGAATCAGCTCTGCCTCGGTCATTGGCTTATTGCTGGTGGCAACGTGAGATAAAGTCCTGGTAAATTTCTCATGGTCATCACCAAAAAGATCTTGGGCAATTGAGGGAGAACTGCATGCAAACTGAATCGCCTTTACCAGAATCCCCCCCCGGGCTTTAGCAGCAGCGTTTTGGAAGCTCTCTATACTGCCACCATGCCGATAGATACTGAAAAGAATCCCCATCATTTTGAACATTCTGACCAGGCTGGCAAACCCCTTTTTAATCCTATCACCCAGCCATTCAAGGGAAGATAGAGTACGAGGCTGGCGTCCAACGATGACCTGATCATCAGGCACTTTAGAGGGGTCTTCAGGGTCAAACTGCTGTTCACCCAGGTGTGACTCAGGGGGGACAGCCCTGACAGTGTGACCGGCAGCCACGGGTCCATAAGGTGATTGTTGCGAGGTAAAGGTCGCAGAATGGACACCTTGGGATAATGGGTCAACCTGACCAACTCCTGGATGAGCATGAGTCTGATCCGGGATTTCGCTGGCCGACTCAGTGCGTGCATTAGCTGGCATCATAACAGAACTCCTTATTGTTATTAGTGGAAACATTACTGTTTAAATTAGAAAAATAAGTGATTAAGCCCAATTGAGGAGTAATCACATAATGGTTATTTAGTTATTGAGACCGAATAAAAGATGAAAAGTTCACTATTATTTCTGTTTAAAATATACCAATTACTTAAAAGCATGATTATTCATCAAGTAATGCTCTTGATTTGAAAAGATAAACCCGGCGAAAACATAGTTCACAAATAAAAACTAAGGTACCAATTAAGAATTCTGGTAAACCTGCAGCATTATCGAAAGAGATTGGTTTTTACTGGCTCAAAAGGTTGGCAAAGGGAGAGAATCATCGAAAAAGGCCAAATTGCGGTATTAATGTTTAATACCGCATGGGTCTCAAGTTCAATGCCAGGAGCCTGACCGAGAATTAGGGTTGATTACCGCAGCGCCGGAACTACAGCTGCTCCCACTGAATTTCATGTCCGTGAATCCGATGAGCAGACAGGTAATAAACAACCTGTCCGGCTGTCACCCGGTCATTGCCGGGCGGATTTAATCTCAGGTTATCTCCGGTGGCAGACCCCGCCACTCCAAGGGCTATGGCTTCGTGATGAATTTTAAAAAACTCCAGCAGTCGACCAAACGTCGTCCCTCCAAAATCTTCAGGCACGCGAACACTGTACTGTGTTGGCCCTGTCAATGTTGATAACAGTTGCTGTTGCACACGAGAAGACCCCGGATCCTGGGCTGAGCGAACCAGCAGTTCCATGGACAAATTACTGTGACACTCTATTTGCGGGCAGTGGGACTGAAGCAGGTGTACCATCTGCTGGCTTTCAAACCAGGCAACAACATGGGCTTTGGTTTTCGTCGCGGCAATACTCAGGCAGGTGGCCAGGGTCTGATCATCGGAGTCACGGAACACGATCACTCTGGCCGCATTGCCAATGCCGGTTCGCTGAATAAACGACGGCTCCGTCAGGCTTTCCCCTCGGGCAAACAAAATCTGGTCAGGAAAAGGATTCTCCATTTCCTGGCTGGTACAGAGCAGTATCTTACGATTCTCACGACGTTTGTCGCCAAAAATCAGTTGCAACATTTTCGGGGTGTGATTTCGCTTCCAGCCAAATATGACAATATGATTATCCAAATCTGAGTAATCCCCTTTGCCCTGCATTCTTCTACTCCATACCCTGAGAAAAAATGATGACAGCTTCCCCAGGCCTCCTGTGAGAAGCACAACGCCACCGGGGAGAATAAACAACGCGGCCAGAACCCGCCCTGAGGCAGTACCCGGACTCAGATCGCCATAGCCGACGGTGGTCGATGTTGTGACATAAAAATAAAACCACTGATCAACAGGCAGAAGCGCTGATTCACCGGCCAGCCACATCAGCGCCCAGGATAAAATAAAGTGGCCCAGCAAAACGATCAGCAAAACCAGCCAGCTCAGTTTCAGAAACTGGTGGTGAAAGAACCGCAAAGTTGATTTCAGAAAACTCAAGTTAACCCTACCATGCATGGTCCAGAAGTCTGATATATCACCAGTGCGTGATAATAACACATATATTCATGACGTTAACTTATAAGATCTGTGATTCAGGCCTTTTCAGGTCCCAGGCCTGTTTGCCAGACAACACCGAATTTTTATCCTCAATTTCTCGCGATCCTCGCTACGGGCAATAGTCCCGTACAGCGTACCAGAGCAACGCAGATGATGGTGTGCTGCACAGGAAAGCCTATTATCTGACACCTGATGTATAACCAGAGACTATGGGTGGAAATTCACCAACTAATCATTAACCCAGGATTGCACTCGCCTGGATAAGTCAGACACGACGGACATAAACCGCGACACTGGCTGGTGGGTATCATAAGAGGGGGTCATAACAACTGGCTGGAGGGTATCATAAGAGGGGGTCATAACAATATGCAATAACCTCTGTTCAACAGGCTTTCCCCAGGGTGGCTCTACAACATAGTTTTCCCGAGGTTTAGCCGGCTGCTTTTCAGTTTCATCCGGGACATATTTGGCATTAGCGAATCGATGAATAAGATTGTCTGTGTTTGAGTAAACATGACCAAGGTTTTTTTCGAAAGGGTGGTCTTCAGCAGATCCCTTAGTAGCATAATATATTCCAAAACAATCCCTCCCCTCTAATTCCGCTGTTGCCAGCCCTCCTCCCGTGTAATAAGGACCACCCTCTTTAACTGAATCATCATTCATTAACATCACGAGGCTATAATCCCCCCTATCACGAAACCATTCAGTTCCGACTAAACCGTCACTGCGAATGTAATTTCGAATGATCCTCAACGCACACAATTCCACAGTCTGACCCTGCAATGAGAATTGCCCGGCCAACACCTCTACACCTTTTATTGCCAGATCAATCAATGCCTTATCACTGGTCATTAATTGGCACTCAAAGCTTTTCTGATTAACAATCCGAGAATCAGGAGCAAATTGTACGCGTACTTTGGTTTCTGGATAGCCTTCAGGGATTAAAGAAAAAATACATTGGTTGTCATCAACTCCTGGCAACACTCGTGAACAAAGTCTGGATTTCAGTATTGTATTATATTCATCTTTAACAAAATCATAGCTATCTATATTGATTGCATCGTTGGCCCGTTGCAGAATTCCCGGCTCAACAACCGGTTGTATCGTCCGGAAGGTATCACCGAACTTTACATCCTTCGATGAAGCTGGGCCCTCCTCCAGGATAGAAAGACTCATTGCTTGCGGTGATTTTACGTCACGAGTAGCTGTAATCATTTTTTGAACACCCGATAATTTAGCTCGTAAAAACGACTGATAATCAGTCACCAATTTTAGACCTTATGATCAGCAAATAGTTCAGCCCCGCTGAGTAGTTGGTCAAGGCTTCAGTCAATCGGTTTAACAGCCCTTTGCGCTTATATCAATCTTGAGTTCCACCGGCAAACCAGCGCAGACATCATAATTAAATTAATGTCTGCTCTATAAACAGCGATCAACATCCTGATAATTGGCATAAACACGGATTGTTGATCAATCGTACCTGTCGCATTATCTCCCTATTTTTCAACTTATCAGCGGACCACCATGCGACACCTGACTCCCGAAAAACACCCCGCTTTTGTTCTGATTCTCCTGACCCTGTTTGCGGTGGTAGGACCTGTGTCCATTGATATTTTCACCCCCTCGCTGCCGGCAATCACCGCGTTTTTTGGCACCACCTCCGCGATCGCTCAATGGAGTGTTGGTTTATTCATGCTGGGCTTTTCCCTGTCGATGCTGATTGTCGGCCCGTTGGCTGATCGTTTGGGCCGAAAGAAAACCCTGCTGATGGGCTATTCCCTTTACCTTGCGGCAACAGCAATCACTTTGCTGACGGATAGCATCTATCTGTTCATTGCCGCCCGTTTTGCCCAGGCCGTTTTTGGCTGCTTCGGAACTGCCGTTGCCAGAATGATGGCCCGGGACTATTACCGTGACCAGATGGAAGTGAAAATGCTGGCCTATATTGGCGGCTGCCTGACCATTGCCCCCATGGCCGCACCCATTGTCGGCGGTTATCTGCAGGAGTATGCCGACTGGCAGTACAGCTTTTACGTGATGGCAGCCATGGCGGTGATTGCGATACTGGCACTGACGCTCTTGCCAGAACACAAGCAGGAAACAACCACGGCAACCACATCGAAAAATTCTGTGCTGGCAGGCTATAAAGCGGTGCTGACGGATGCCCGCTACCTGCGCTTTACCATTGCCGCCGGTGCGGCATTTGCCGGAGCCTTTGTGTTTGTTGCCGGAGGCTCCTTTGTGGTTATTGGTCAGTTAGGCATTTCTCCGGCAACCTATGGCTACCTGTTTGCTGTGGCTATTGCCAGCTACCTGTTCAGCGCATCCATGGGCCCTAAACTGACCGCCAACATGAGCCGGACCCAGAGCACCCTGGTCGCTGGTAGCCTGTTGATGATTGGTGCCATGGTTTCCCTGGTGAGCGGTCTGCTGACGGATGGTCAATCCATCACCGGCTATGTTGCGGGTATCGCTATTTATGAACTGGGTCTCGGTCTGTTTATGCCGCTCTGTCAGGCCAGGGCCACTGAACATATGAAAGAGAATATGGGTACCGCAGCGGGCCTGATTTTCTTTATTGAGATGCTGCTGGCAACACTGATCAGTGCACTGATCGGCTTTCTGCCTGAAGCGGGTACCCTGTCGCTGTCAGTGATCACCTTAATCGCAGTTGCCATCTCCGGTGTCTGTCTGATGAAAACCAGCGATGTATCAGCAGTCACTCCACAGGCTGCCTGAATCTGTTGTTATCAAAGCGGGTATGAATCACCATACCCGGTTTCTCAGTCGGCTTGCCAACGGGTCAGAGAGTGCGGGGGGGGGGGGGGGGAGCAGGCCATATAAACGGATTATTGTCGATAGTACTATTATCCGGTACCATTGCAACTATACTATTTACCAATCAATACAATGAAAAAGAAACATGCCACGACACTGCGCAAACTGTTTGCCAGACCGGTCAGCGGCAGCATTCACTGGGCCGATATTGAAAACCTGTTTCTTGCTCTTGGTGCCAAAGTTGAAGAGCGTGAAGGCAGCCGGATCAAGGTGGTACTGTTTGGTGAGGTACGGATCTTTCACCGCCCACATCCGTCACCGGATACCGACAAGGGCGCGGTGGCCAGTATCCGCCGGTGGCTGGAGAACCACGGAGTGACGCCATGATTAACCAGATGAACATCAACGGCTATATCGCTGTCATTACTTACGACCCGGACATTGACCTGTTCCGTGGCGAGTTTATTGGCCTGAATGGCGGCGCAGATTTTTACGCGGCGGATGTCAAAAGCCTGCACCAGGAAGGCAAAGTCTCCCTGAAGGTGTTTCTGGAGGCCTGTCAGGAGGAAGGTATAGAGCCACGCAAGTCTTTCTCCGGCAAGCTGAACCTGCGTATTGACCCGGATCTGCACGAATCCGCCAGTGTGGCAGCAGCGGCCAGTAACCGCAGTTTGAATCAGTTTATTAATGATGCATTGCGCCAGAGCCTGAATTAATAGCTTCTGTGTCTGGTAAGCGTAAAGACGACGTTTTCAGAAAACTCAAGGAACAAATGACCAATGGCCACTGATAGCAAGGGCATTAGATCGGTTGATACTGTGTATATGGAGATGGCCCACTCCCTGGCCAAATTATCAAAGTGTGTGCGCCTTCAGGTAGGCTGTCTGCTGGTCAAGGATGGGCGGGTACTTTCCACAGGGGTTAATGGCACGCCTTCAGGCTATATCAACTGTAATGAGGCTGACTACGAAGAACACCACCCCTGGTCACTCAGGCATGAAATTCATGCTGAACTCAATGCGGTTATCTGGGCAGCACGGCTGGGTACTCCCATAGAGGGGGCTACCGCTTATGTGACCCACAGCCCCTGTGATCAATGCACCAAAAACCTGTTAGCGGCCGGTATCCGGCGCATTGTTTATGACATCCAGTACGACCGCAATCCCCAGGAAGAACTATCACAGTTCTGTCGGGAAAACGGCGTTGCCATTGAGCAGGTATCCATTAAATAACATCCGAGACATGCTGTGGATCGATAAAATTACGAAAGTCATAGAACTTATCTGCCCAATCGGAATAGTCGTCAAGGGAGTGGCCATACAGTGAGCGGCACGTCTGGCCTTTTCCCCTCTGGCAGGTGAACTCCCAAAAAATGTCTTTCATGACATGTGCCGCTGTTGAGAATTGAGCACCAAACTGCACACAAAATTCAGGATGAACGTGACCTATCAGACAGTTAATGTCCTTTTTCAACAACTCGGGGTTCCTGAACCAAAGCGATGAAGGCAGGCACTGAAAGGCTTGCTGAAAAACAGATTCCACCTGTTCATGCACACATTGCAAAATAGATAACCGTAACTCTGCTTTTACCGCCTGGATCGATTGTCCGGAATAGCGACATTGGGCATACAGCGCCTGGTTATCAAAGCTTTTGCATCTCAACAGCCACTGTTTATTTTGGATAAAGTGTAACTGTGCTACAGGATTTTCAATCTTACCCACATATTGATCAATGATTGCCAAAATCCCATTATAATTTTCCCGGCCTATGTCAAGGAGGAGCAACCGATTGGTTAAATCATTTCTGAAAGCGCGGGTATACACCCAGTGACGCTCAACTTCTTTTATTGACAAGCCAAAAGGAATTTTAACGCCCTGATTCACAGTAAGGCGAACCGGCTCAGGCTTGCCAGTAACGAGTTGCCACTGGTTCTCGTCCGGGCTCTGTTGCTGATGATCGGTTTGTTCCTCAAGCTCTGATTCACTGTCAGGTTTTCGCTCTGACTCAAGATCGGGCATTTGAATAGCAAAGTGCTTTTCACTCTGGACGTCAGTTAGCTTTTTCTCCTGGCGATGTTCCTGGCAGGCTTGCCTTCTGACGACAGCAGGCGGGCTCTTTTTCCTGGCTTTGCTTTTCCTGGCAGGTCCACTTTCGGGTGCCTTTCCCTCAGCCTCTTTACAGTGAAATTGATTATCTCCCGATAATGAACAGGCATTTTTTTCAGATTGAATTTCCTCTAACCGGTTCTCCAATTGCAGAACTTTTTCGCCAACCAGTTTAATCTCCATGGGGATTTTAAACCTGACCGACCTTACATTGCTTTTATCAGCCTGGTCATGTAAAAAACATCGGTAAACTTTCCAATGCTTCAGTGAGCCTGGCAGGTCTCCTCGTTTTTCAAGTAACATGGCAAGATATTTATTCATTTCAGGCCGTGAGCCAGTCGCCGACCGATAGTTAACTTCTGCTTTATTCAGCAGGTCTGTAAATTGTTCACTTGACTCGCCCTGAGAGCTGGCCAGCTTTTCGTAAAGAATACCTAACAATGCTTTTACACAAACATCTTTAATGTTGTCCTTTTCAATAAACTGAATCGCTAATTGATACTTACCCTTTGAGGCCATGCAAAGTCCAAAATAAAGTGTTTTACTTTTATGCCTGGCAAATTCAAGAAGCGCTGATGCCTTGGAAGGATTACCCAGCATATAGTAATACAGGGCAACTCTTTCAGAACGCAGTTGTGCACTTCGTGTCGATCCACGCATCAATAGAATTAATTCATAAGCATAATCCATAGCTCTTTTGACTATTTCAGCAGATTGATTTTTATGGTCATTTATTTCCACTTGAATGAATTCCAGGTATTCAAGTGCCTTTTCCGGATTCAAAGTGGTAGAGTAAGGCCAACGGGAAAACCCAAGATCATTCCAGAGCATGGTTAACAGTGCCAGAGTATTGTATTTTGTAGAGTTTTCAGCAACACTTCTAAATACTTCAACATCCTCCAGGACTTCTGCGATTGCAAAGCATGTACATTTTGCCAGTGCAATCTCTGATTCCTGTTTAGGGCATCTCTCCAATACCGAGCTTAGTGCGGCTAATTGGACCCTGTCAGTCGTTTTCCAGCGATAATTTACCAAGAATCCTGCAGCCAGAAAGTTTAAAACCCAATAGTCAGCAACACGACAGATGCCTCTTTCAACGCTGGCAATCGTCATTTTATGAAGAATACGGTTGTATGTTTTTACCTGTCCCGGGAGGGCTAACTTTACAGCAGCATTTTTTCCGGAAGAGTAGCCATAGGATGACATTGAGTATTCCATAGTTACCTTGTTGTAAAAATGTCCCAATGCCTGAAGAAAAGCAAAATAGGCAATCTCTTTCTCATGAACGGCCAACTCTGTTTCTAATAAAAGTGCGTTAAAGTAATTATCAAGAAAGTCAACATTGCCAGCATTAACTACTTCAACATAATGACCATCACAATATTCCTGGTAGAGATGGTGAAAAATAATCACCACTTTATCAAGTTTGGTCAAACTAAAGGGAGATCTTGCAACTTCAGCCAATTGTCCCTCCTGCTGTTCCCTGGCACTGTTACTTTTTACGGCTCCCGGTTCATCCCCGTATCGACACTCTTCTACATCACCTGAAGCAGGGCTATGCATTTGGCACCGATTATAGCCAGCAATAGCCGTTTCATGGTGAACTTTTTCAATAATAGATCTTATTCTAACCATAGCTTCTTTGCATTCTGACTCTTTAGCGAGTAACTTTGAAGATAAAGAACTTAAACTACTGCTATCACTGTCCCCTTCTGATGAGACAACTGCTTTTTTCAACTTCTCAAAAGCTTTCAGAAAAAGCTTGTTTTTATCAATAGACTCAATAGATTTTTCCAACTCCTTATCAACTGCCTTCATCTGCTCACAAACGGAATAAAATTTCGTTAAGGATTCAATTTCAGGAAAGTATTTGTCGTTATCGGGAAGCCACCATAAATTCAACACCTTGATGAGAGCATTGCCATTTGATGGTGGTATTAAGTCTCCGAGAGAATAAAGCATACTGAATGCTTCCTGCTCACTTGGCATGCCGTACAACATTCTTATGAGGAAATTCTCCTGAATATACAGAGCCGCCAACTTAAACCTGATCAATTCCTGATGGGGTATCTCACCATGAACCCTGGTGAGATCAATAATCTGTTGTTTTATTTCGTCAAGCTGCCGGGCTAATATTTCCGGATCCGGAGCTGTCTGTTGTTCAGCATGTTCAGTGCTCTGTGGTTTAACGTCCTGTTGCGAACCTTCACACGGCGATACTTGCTCCGAAGTACACTGGCTTGATTTCAACAGATCATGTGTACCATGAGACTGTTCGGAAGCTGCAATGACACGAACCTCCCTGTTAGCAATGCTTTTCCCATGACCATCTCTGAACGTGCCCGCTTCCTTCAGGGCTTTTTCACCGACCAATACTGTTGGTGTAACTTCCAACGGTTGTGTATCAGAACACACCTCCCCGCCCTCAGAGCTGTGCCTTACCGGGCTGTGGCTGCTACTTATTGGGTCCATAATCTGTCGCCTGTTTATTTATATTGATCAATAGATACCCTGGGAGCCTGTCGGGAAAACGGCGTCGCCATCCGGGCTAAATAATGTCCGAAAGATGTTGAGGATCAATAAAATCACGAAAGTTATAGAACTTTTCAGCCAAATTGGCATAGTCCCCGGGGGAGTGGCCATACAGTGAGCGACATGTCTGGTCGGTTACCCTCTGGCAGGTAAACTCCCAGTGAATATCTTTCATTACATGGGCCGCTGTTGAAAATTGAGCGCCAACCTGTACACAAAATTCAGGATGAACGTGATCTATCAGGTATTTCATGTCCTTTTTCAACAACTCGGGATTACTGAACCACAGAGGTGTAGGTAAGCACTGAAACGCATGCTGAAAAACAGACTCCACCTGTTCCCGCACACACTGCAAAATAGATAACCGTAACTCTGCCTTTAATGCCTGGATCGTTTGCCCAGAACGACGACAATGGACATAAAGTGCACGGTTATCAAAACTCTTACATCTCAACAGCCACTCTCTATTTTGTATGAAGTGTAACTGTGCTACCGGATTGTCAGTTTTGCCCACATATTGATCAATGAGTCCCAAAACCCCATCATAATCTCCCCGGCCAATGTCAAGGAAGAGTAGCCGATTGGTTAAAACATTTCTCAAATTGCGGGTATTTCCCCAGTGACGCTCGACTTCTTTTATTGAAAAGCAAACAGGAATTTTAACCCCTTGATTCACAACAAGCCGAAACGGGTCAGACTTCCCAGTGACCAGCTGCCATTGGTTTTCGTTCAGGCCCTGTTGATAATGGTGTTGAGGATCGGTTTGTCCCTCAAACTCTGATCCACTGGTAAGATGTAGCTCAGCCCCGGGATTCGGCACTTGAATAGAACAACGCTTTTCGCTGTGGATGTCTGCTGGCTTTTGTTCCTGGCAAGCCGGTTTCCTATCGGCAGCAGGTTGGCTCTTTTTCTTGCCTTTCCTTTTCCTGGCAGGTTGACGTTCAGGCTTCTTTTCCACAGTTCCCTGGCCATAAGATTTATCATCACCCAATAGTGACTCGGCCTTTTTCTCAGATTTAATTCCCCCTATCAGGCTCTCCAACTCCAGAATTTTTTCACCAACCAGTTTAATCTCCATGGGAATTTTAAACCTTACCGACCTTATATTACTTTTATCTTCCTGATCATGTAAAAAACAGCGGTAAGCTTTCCAGTGTTTTAGCGAGTCTGACAGATGCCCTCGTTTTTCAATCAACATGGCTAAATATTTATTCATTTCAGGCCGTGAGCCAATCACGGCCCGATAATTAAGCTCTGCTTTTGTGAGCAATTCATTATATTCTTCAGATGATTCGTTCTTAGAGCTGGCATGCCTTTCGCACAGAATACCTAACAGTGCTTTAATACAAGCATCTTTAATTTTATCCTTTTCAATAAACTGAATGGCAAACAGGTATTCACCCTTTGATGCCATGCAAAGCCCAAAATAAAGCGATTTGCTTTTACCCTTGGTAAACTTAAGAAGTTCCGATGCCTTTTGAGGATCATTCCGCATAAAGTAATACAGGGCGATTCTTTCAGAATACAGCTGTGAAATCGGCGTCGACCCCTGCATCAATTTATTAAATTCACAGGCAATATCCATGGATTGCTTCAACAATTCGGCACTTTGATTATCATTACTGGCTATTTCATATCGAATGAATTCCAGATATTCAAGCGCTTTTTCCGGATTCAAGGTGTTTGAGTATGGCCAACGGGAAAACCCAAGATCATTCCAAAGCATGGTTAATAGTGCAAAGGTATTGTATTTTTCAGAATTATCAGCAACACTTCTGTACGCTCCAACATCCTCCAGAACTTCTGCGATAGAAAAACAGGTATATTTTGCCAGTGCAATCTCCGATTCCTGTTTAGGGCTTCTCGCCACCGCCATGCTTAGAGAGGTTAATTGAGCCCTGTCTCTGGATGTCCAGCGATAATTCATCAGAAACCCTGAACCGAGCAGGCTTAAAACCCAAAAGTCAGCACTCTGACAAACATCACTTTTAATACTTGCCATCGCCATTTTATGAAGCCTGGCATTGTAAGTTATTGCCTTATTATAATGAGCTGTTTTTACATAATTACTATTTCCAGCACAGTAACTGACTGTGCACTCCATAGCTATCTTGTAGTAAAAATGTCCTAATGATTGTAGAAAAGCAAACCAGGCAATCTCTTTCTCATAAATGGATAACTCTGTTTCCAATAAAAGCTCGTTAAAATAATTTTCAAGAACATCAATATTGGTAAGATTAAGTGATTCAATATACATTTTATTGTTATGTATTTGGTAAAGATGGTGGAAAATAACCACTAATTTATCAAGCTTGGTCAAACTGAAGTCAGACTTCATAGCTTTGGATGACTGTTCTAATAACTCCCTCTTAATACTATTACTTTTTACGCCTTCCGATTCATCCCTGCAGGGATTATCCTCTACATCACTTAAAGCAGAGCCATGCACTTGAGATCTATTCTGACTGGCCGTAAAACATTCATTGCCCCCTTTTTTAAGAAGTCTGCCCAAGACCTCTTTAAACTCTTTTTCACTAAAACATTCTGAAGTAAGAGAACTTGCAGTGCTGTTATCACTGCTTCCTTCTGATGGGATCAGCTTTTTTTTCAACTCGTCGTTAAAAAGCAACCGGCCTTTGTCAAAAGGCTCGTCAACTGTATTCAAATCCCCGAGAGCTGTCTCCAAATACTCACTAACAGAATTAAGCCTCTTTAAAGAAATAGTGGTTGTTTCAGGAAAGTATTTCGCGTTACCGGGAAGCCACCATAAATCCAGCACCCTCATGAGAGCAGCACCATTTGATGACTGTGGTAATAAGTCTCCAAGCGATTCCAACTTACTGAATGCTTCCTCCTGACTTGCCATGCCGTACAACATTCTTGTGAGAATATTCTCCTGGATATACAGTGCAGCTAACTTAAATCTCATCAATTCCTTTTGTGGTATCTCACCATGAACACCGGTGAGTTCAATGATCTGTGTTTCTATTTCATCAAGCTGCCGGGTCAACATCTCCGGGTCCAGAACTTTTTTTTGTTCAACATGTTCGACACTCTGCGGTTTAATTTCCTGTGGCGCACCTTCACATAGCGCTACCTGAACCGTTTCACTCTGGCTCGGTTTCAATAGAGCACCTGTACTGACTCCATGAAACTGTTCGGACACTTCAATTACACGAACCTCCCTGTTAACAAAGCTCTTCCCATGACCATCTCTGATCGCGGCTGCATCAGTCAGCGCTTGATCACTTGTTGGAGTAACCATCAACGGTCGTGTATCAGAACACATCTTCCCATCCCCGGAGTTAAGCCTTATCCGGGTGTGGCTGCTACTCATTGGCTCCATGATTTACCTCCTGCTTAACTATTTTTTCATAACAATTGGATACCCTCGATGAAAGAAGGTTTCACTATGTTGGTACCATGGGTCGTTTATTTACAGAACCCATACACTTACACTTCTTCCTGACCCAACAGAAACCAGAGGCATCCGGGAGCCAAGTTCTGGTACTATGCCCGCTAGAAAAAATAACATTGGTCTGCTATCTATGCTGCAAGCTACGCCACACCAAAAAAAAGCCCTCTCTGACCTGACACAACTGCTGGAAAAACGCATTCTGATCCTTGATGGTGCCATGGGCACCATGATTCAGGACTATAAGCTGGAGGAAGTGGACTACCGTGGCGAACGCTTTGCCAGCCATGCCTGCGATGTGAAAGGCAACAATGATCTTCTGGTATTGACCCGTCCGGACATTATTCAACAGATCCACCGGGAGTATCTTGCAGCCGGTGCTGATATTCTGGAAACCAACACCTTTAATGCCACCACCATCGCCATGGCAGATTACCAGATGGAAGATCTGGTACCGGAAATTAATCACCAGGCAGCCCTTCTTGCCCGGGAAGTGGCCGATGAATTTACCCGGGCCAACCCGGATAAACCCCGTTTTGTCGCTGGTGTTCTTGGCCCAACCAACAGAACCGCTTCCATCTCCCCTGATGTCAACAATCCCGGCTATCGAAATACCAGTTTCAACGAACTGGTGAACGCCTATCAGCTGGCCGCCAAAGCATTGATTGAAGGCGGCGCTGATATCCTGCTGATAGAGACCATTTTTGACACCTTGAACGCCAAAGCGGCCATCTATGCGCTGCGAGACCTGTTCGACCAGCTGGGCTTTGCCTTGCCGATCATGATTTCCGGCACTATTACCGATGCTTCCGGTCGCACCCTGTCAGGTCAAACGACAGAAGCCTTCTGGAATTCGGTCGAACATGCCCGGCCACTGTCCGTTGGTCTGAATTGTGCCCTGGGTGCCAGTGAGTTACGCCCCTATCTTGAAGAACTGTCCAACTGCGCAGGTACCTGGACCAGTGCTCACCCCAATGCCGGTCTGCCCAACGCGTTTGGTGAATATGACCAGAGTCCCGATGAGATGGCAGAGATTGTTGCCGGGTTTGCCCAATCCGGCCTGGTCAATATTATTGGTGGCTGCTGTGGTACCACACCGGCACACATTAAAGCCATTGCCGACAAGGTTGCTGATATTCCCCGACGAGTCATGCCAACCATTCCGGTGGCCTGTCGTTTAAGTGGTCTGGAGCCATTTACCATTGATCGGGACTCATTGTTCGTCAATGTCGGTGAGCGCTGTAACGTCACCGGTTCCGCCCGCTTCAAACGTTTAATCATCGAAGAAGATTACGATACGGCTCTGGATGTTGCCCGTGACCAGGTGGAAAACGGTGCCCAGATTATCGACATCAACATGGATGAAGGGATGCTGGATGCCAAAAGCGCCATGACTACATTCCTGAATCTGGTGGCCTCTGAACCGGATATTTCCCGGGTCCCGATCATGGTCGACTCCTCCAAGTGGGAGGTCATCGAAGCCGGGCTGCAATGCATTCAGGGCAAGGGCATTGTCAACTCCATCAGCCTGAAGGAAGGTGAAGATATTTTCCGCCGTCAGGCCCGTCTTTGCCGCAATTATGGGGCCGCCGTTGTGGTTATGGCGTTTGATGAGCAGGGTCAGGCGGATACCGAAGCCAGGAAAATAGAAATATGTCAGCGGTCGTACAACATTCTGGTCAATGACGTCGGCTTCCCGCCCCAGGATATTATTTTTGACCCCAATATTTTTGCTGTGGCCACCGGTATTGATGAGCACAATAACTATGCGGTGGATTTCATCAATGCGGTGCAATACATTCGCGAGAATCTGCCCCACGCCATGAGTTCCGGTGGGGTCAGTAATGTCTCTTTCTCTTTCCGGGGGAACAACCCGGTTCGGGAAGCCATTCATGGGGTCTTTCTCTACCACGCCATCAAGGCCGGACTGACCATGGGCATTGTCAATGCCGGACAGCTGGAGATCTATGAAGAAATTCCCCCGGAGCTGAAAGACAAGGTTGAAGACGTCATCCTCAACCGCTCAGCGAATGGGACTGAAGCGCTGCTGGCCATTGCAGACCAATATCGGGAAGGTGGTTCTTCCGGCAAAAAAGAGGAAGATCTGGCCTGGCGGGAATGGCCTGTTAACAAACGGCTGGAACATGCACTGGTCAAAGGCATTACCACCTGGATTGTTGACGATACTGAAGCGGCAAGACTGGCCGCCAGCCGTCCTATTGAAGTGATTGAAGGCCCACTGATGGATGGCATGAACGTGGTGGGCGACCTGTTTGGTGAGGGTAAAATGTTTCTGCCCCAGGTGGTGAAGAGTGCCCGGGTGATGAAACAGGCGGTTGCTCACCTGGTCCCTTTTATCGAAGAAGAGAAAGGCGAGAGTGCGCGATCCAATGGCAAGATTCTGCTGGCGACGGTCAAAGGTGATGTACACGACATTGGTAAAAACATTGTCGGTGTCGTTCTGGCCTGTAACAACTTTGAGGTTATTGACCTTGGGGTCATGGTTCCCTGCGAAACCATTCTGAAAACCGCAGTGGAAGAAGACGTTGATATTATCGGGCTCAGCGGTCTGATCACCCCATCACTGGATGAAATGGTTTATGTGGCCAGTGAAATGCAGCGTCAGGGCATCAGACGCCCACTGATGATTGGTGGAGCGACCACATCACGGGCCCATACGGCGGTAAAAATTGAGCCGCAGTTCCAGGATGATCTTGCCATCTATGTCACCGATGCCTCCCGCAGTGTGGGGATTTCAACCCGGCTGATGAGTGATTCATTAAAGCCCGCTCTGGTGACAGAGACCCGCTCCGAGTATGAAAAAATCCGGATCCGTCACGGAAAACGGAGCAACAAACGGGCACTGCTCACTTATCAGGAAGCCCTGGATAACGCCTTCAAACCGGACTGGTCCCGATACCAGCCACCGGTTCCGACGTTTACCGGCGTTAAAGTGTTCGATGACTTCCCGCTGGAAGAACTGGTCAATTACATCGACTGGACTCCGTTCTTTATGACCTGGGATCTGGCCGGTAAGTTTCCCGCCATTCTTAAAGATGAAGTGGTCGGCGAAGCAGCCACCAACCTGTATCACGATGCACGGCAGATGCTGGATAAACTGGTCAACGAAAAGTTGATCCGTGCCCGGGCAGCCATTGGTTTCTGGCCCGCCAACCAGATCAATCACGATGACCTGGCCATCTATCAGGATGAAAAAAGAAGCCACATCAAAACAATCCTGCATCACCTCCGTCAGCAGGCACCAAAACCGGAGGATAAGCCCAATTACAGCTTGTCTGACTTTGTGGCCCCGGAATCATCAGTCCTGCCAGACTATGTGGGCGGTTTTGTGGTAACGGCAGGTATTGGTGCAGACCAACTGGCCAGGCAATATGAACAAGCCGGTGATGACTACAACAGCATTATGGTGAAAGCGCTGGCAGACCGTTTTGCCGAAGCGTTTGCTGAATGTATGCATGAAAAAGTGCGCAAGGAGTACTGGGGTTATGCCTCCAATGAGCAGCTCAGTAATGAAGAGCTGATCAGGGAGAAATACGCCGGTATTCGTCCAGCGCCCGGCTACCCGGCCTGCCCGGACCATACGGAGAAAACGGCATTGTTCGCTCTATTGAACGGTGAAGAAAATGCCGGCGTGTCACTCACTGAACACTTTGCCATGATGCCTGCGGCCAGTGTCAGTGGCTGGTATTTCTCCCATCCTGAAGCGAGATATTTCGGCCTGGGTAAAATCGATAAAGACCAGTTGGAAGTATATGCTGAACGTAAAGGCTGGTCTTTAGCAGAAGCGGAACGCTGGCTTCACCCCAATCTAGGAGGCTGACCGAGAATAGACTGCCCTACTGCGGTGGCAGCAAATTGGTCTAAAAATTACGTTTTGTTCGGCAAATAGCCCCGCTATTCACCTCACAAAACGAAATTTTTATCCTCAATTTTCTGCCATCCTCGCTACGGGCGCTATTCTCGGTCAGCCTCCTAGCCAATTAGACCTGGTAACCGGAGGGCAGCTTGCCCTCATACTTTTCATTCCACAATCGTTGAGGATCTACACTCCTGGCAAAATGACAATCACGCTTCCTGTGATGTTGTAGCAGATGTATCAGCTCCGATGCGAATTGCCTGATTGCTTCTGGCATGTCACTCAGAGCTGGCTTTTCGACTTTTTTGACATTTTCGGAAAAACCACAGGCAGGGCAGGTCAATGACGGGTAATAGGAGAAACCGAGATCATCACCTGGCACCAGTCCAGCCCGGGCGATTACCGATACCAGCCATGTTATATCACCCACTTTTGAATAATCATGATGCCACAATTTATGAAGGAATATATCAGTTACAAAATAATCGATATCAACTTTTTTACCCTTAAACCAGTCTTGAAATGCCGCGTAGCACCACTCAAAAGATTGTTTAAGGTAAACGTCCCCTATACGCTTATCATCACTATTGAACCGGGAACCCAACACTGAATAACGTTCACTGCCGATAAAATCCACCAGATCCCCCGGGTTTTGATATTCAAAATCTAACTCAAGGTGTGCGCCCAGGTAGTTAATGTGCAAATGTTGCAAGTCCTTTTGTGATATGTCCATTGGAATATCATCCCCTTGCGAAGTATATAAATAATTAACAGTTGTGCATTTGATAAACTCTGCATAACTGCTATCGCGAAGTGCCACTGTTTCAAACAGCTTGTTTATTTCCATATCATCCAGACAGGGGATATTCTCATCAGGCAAGCGCTGGAATGCGATCAACTTTACCAGTTCACAGAATTCTTTTTTTACGATTAAAACTTTGTTGATAGCCAATCGATCAATGCGCTCATGCATACATGTTGAATACTGGATAGCCTCTTTAAGTCCACCAATCATTTTCTTCAGATTGTCATAAATTTTTGCAAAACTGCATTCGTCAAAGCAAATATTCAGGTTCGTGCAGGTCAGGTGTCTTGACGTTATGGAATATTTTATCAATGTACCCTTAAAGGGTATCAATAACCTTTGGAGATAGAGCCTCCTTGTTCTCTCAGTCAGCATTTTTGAGCTTTGATTTTCAGTAATATATTCATCACATTGAGCCTTCACTGAACTCAGTTCGTCGTATAACTGTGGCAGGCTGAGCTCTGGTAATACGCATTCAGGTTCTGATTGAACCGGAGCTTCAGTGATGATTTTCTCAACGGCCTGCTTCACTGACGGTGATCTCTCCATAATCCGCAGATATCCGCTGAGCCATCTTAACAGGTTAATACTCAGGGGAAACTTGCACTGCTCCGGGCTAATAACGCACTCCTGCCTGAGAACAGCCCGTGACAATGCCGAAACCTCAACAGGGGTAAATAGTTGTCGGCTTTGGAGGGTGGATAAAAATCGGAGGCTATCAGCCACAGAACCGGGTATTTCGTAGCCCGTGATAGCCCTGTCTTGAATAGATTTAAAAAAGGACACCCCATTGCATTTGCGTTCGAGCTGACTGTTGACCAATGGTTTATTGGCAACATCGGGAGTGGCTCTGTGTAAATCCTGTAAATATATTGGGTTAGATGATGTTGTATCCATAATAATCCAATACCTGTTTTTATTTTTTGATCAACCGCCGATTTTGGACTCTTTTTTATACTGATAGTTCATATATGCTGGATAAACTGGTCAACGAAAAGTTGATCAGTACCCGGGGAACCATAGGCTTCTGGCCTGCCAACCAGATCAATCGATAAAGACCAGTTGGAAGTATACGCTGAACGTAAAGGCTGGTCTTTAAAAGAAGCTGAAGGCTGGATCCACCCCAATCTTGTCTGCTAGACCTGATAAGGGGTATTTCCAAAATAAATTGCACATTTCAATGTCTCAAAAGTAACCGGAGGGCAGTTTGCCCTCATACTTTTCATTCCACAATCGTTGAGGATCTATACTCTGCGCCAAATGACAATCACGCTCACTGTGATGTTGCAACAGACGTATCAACTCTGATGCGAACTGCCTGATTGTTTCTGGTATGTTACTCAGCCCGGACTTTTCGACTTTTTTGAGATTTTCTTTAAAATGACACTCAGGGCAGATCAACGACGGGTTATCAGAGAACCAGATACAATTACCCGGCATCAATCCAGCCCGGGCGATTATTGATACAAACCATTTTATATCATTCATTTTTGAATAATCATCACACCACAATTGATGAAAGCAACTCATAGTTTCTAACTTTGTGGTCTTATGATCCCTGAACCAGTCTTGAAATGCTGTATAGCAAAGCTCAACATATTTGTTATGGTAAACATCCCCTATATACTTGTTAATACTATTGAACCGGGAACCCAACGCTGAATAACATCTACTATTCAAGCCAATAAAATTCACCAGATTAGCCCGCCTTTTATCGCCTAAATCTAATTCAAGATGAATGCCCATGTAGTTAACGTACAAATGTTCTAAATCCTTTTCTGCCAGAGCCATTGGAACAATCGGACTTTTTTCCATACGTACCCTTCCAACAGTCTGGTATTTAGTGAACTCTGCATAACTTCTATCCAGCAGTGCTCTTGTGTCAAACAGTTTGTTTAATTCCATATCATCCAGACAAGGGATATTCTCATCAGGCAAGCGCTGGAATGCGACCGATCTTACCAATTCACAGAATTCTTTTTTCAGTATTAAAACTTTGTTGATACCCAGTCGATCAATTCGTTCATGCATACAGCTTGAGTATTGTATATTCTCATCAAGTTGATTAATAACGTTAATCATATGTTCGTAATGGAACGAAAAATTAAGTTTGAAAAACTGATTCCGTGCCAATAAAGAACTTTGATTATCTTCTTCCCAATCATCCCAAAAGGGTAACAATAGCCCATAGAGATAGAGCTTCTTTTCTTCATCAGTCATTGAGCTTTGATTTTCAGAGATATATTTATCACACTGGTCCTTCACCGACTTCATTTGGCTGTGTGACTTCAGCATACTGGTCATAACATTTATTTTGAGGAAATCTTCCACGTTATCCTTATTTTCATTCGGCATTTCAGACATTAAAAAATCAACGGCTGAATGAACCGGAGCATCAATGATAATTTTCTCAACGGCCATTTTCACTAACGGCGATCGCTCCATAATCCGCAGGAACCCACTGAGCCATCTTAACAGGTTAATACTCAGGGGAAATTTGCACTGTTCCGGGCTAATAATGCACTCTCCATTGACAACAGCCCGTGACAATGCCATGACCTCAGCTGTGGTTAATAGTTGTCGGTTTTCAAGTGTTGATAAAAACTGCAGATTATCGGACACAGAACCTGATATTCTAATGCCAGTGATCGTTCTGTCTTGTATAGATCTGAACAAGGATACCGTGTTTTTGCGTTCAAAATGACTGGTGACCAATGGTTTATTGGCAACATCGGCAATGGCTTCTTGTAAATCCTGTACACATAGCGGTTTTGATGATGTTATGTTCATAATAATTTCAGGTTTCTGTGCGGTTTTTTATTGGACTTTTTTTTGCCCGATAGTTCATAAATGCTGGAGATATTTAGCTTAATGAAGCAAAGGCTTGCCACCATTTTTCAGTTAGGCGTACCCATCATGCTGGCCATGCTCTCCCAGAGCATGATCAACCTTGTTGATGCCGCACTGGTGGGTCCCCTGGGAGAAGGTGCCCTTGCCGCTGTGGGTGCTGGCAGCTATGCGAATTTTGTAGCGCTATCGTTGATGACCGGCCTTTCAGCGGCTGTCCAGGCTCAGGTTGCCCGCCGTGTTGGTGCAGGCCGTTTTGATGAATGTGCCATGCCAACCAATCATGGACTGATCATTGCCTTCTGCTTTGCCATGCCAGTCAGTATTATCCTGGTCATCACTTCCCCCTGGTTGCTGGCGTTATTTGATCAGGGATCTCCCACCTTTAAAGGGGACGCAACGGACTATTTTCAGATTCGGGTCATGGCCCTTACCGCAGCCGCCATGAACCTCTCATTTCGAGGTTTCTGGAACGGCATTGGTGAGCCAAACGGTTTTCTGAAACTGCTGGTCTGCACCCATATTTGCAATGTGATCTTCAGCTTTATCCTGATCTACGGAAAGCTTGGCCTGCCTGCCCTGGGCGTGCAGGGAGCGGCCCTGGGAACCTTGCTGTCCATGTACCTGGGAGCCTTGCTTAATTTCCGGATGCTGAATAAGCGAGCCAGAAAATTCGGATTCCTGACGCACTGGAGAAATTGGCCGGCCTTAAAGCGCCTGGTTCTTCTGGCGATTCCTGACTCCCTGCAACAGACCCTGTTTGCCCTTGGCATGATGATGCTGTTTGCCATTGTTGCCCAATTAGGTATCCGTGAAATGGCCATCGCCCATGTGTTGATGAATACCTCCCTGATGCTGATACTGCCGGGTCTGGGTCTGGGCATGGCTGCCAATACCCTGGTCAGCCAGAGTCTGGGAGCCCGGGAGCCAGAGGTTGCCTGGCGCTGGGGGCAGGAAGTCATGTATACAGCCAGCGCCGTGTTACTGGTACTGAGCCTGCCGTTGATTTTTACCCCGGAGGCTGTGCTGTCGCTCTTTCTCCATGACCCTTCACTACTGGCAATGGGCTCAATCCCGATGCAGTTAACCGGCATAGGCATTGTTCTGGATGCGCCCTCCCTGGTCTTTATTCAGGCTTTACTGGGAGCGGGTGCCAACCGAACGGTGCTCTATATCCGATTTGTTGCACAGTGGCTGATTCTGTTGCCGCTGTGCTGGCTTATAGGCCCTGTTCTGGGGTTTGGACTTACCACCGTCTGGTCAGTACCCATACTGCAGAGAATGATTACCTCCGTCAGCTTCCTGGTTGTCTGGCGCTCACGGCGCTGGAGTAAAGTACAGATTTAAGGAAGGCATTTTCCCGGTTAAACAGCAACTCATCCGATTCAGAGCTGCATTGTTCCAACCAGCAGCAAGCCGCTCAGGCAATATTCCGCCTTGAAGTGAGTTATGCACTGGTTGCACTTCACCCCTGGTCGACCGTAAATGTCAGTTCACTTTTTTCACCGGCCTCTATTTTTTGCCAGTGTTCATCGAAATTGATCAGGTCATACAGTGAAACCCCCTCCTGAAGCCTGGCAAGTACCCGTTCATCTCTGGCCTTAATCTCTTCAGCGACAGGAATCAAATGTGCTGCTTCTTCCAAAGATAAAACCAGTACCCCATCATCATCACCGAAGATAATCTCACCCGGACGAACCTCTACACCGCCACACTCAACAACCTCCCGGGTATGAAATATCCGTTTTGACGTGCCTGACATTGGGGTAAACGTGTGTGCATAAACCGGGAAATTCATTGCTCTTACCGATGCCGTATCACGAAAGGCCCCGTCAATAACAAAACCGGCAACCCCTTTGCGCATCGCTTCCGTTGATAACAGCTCCCCTGCCACGGCTAATACACTGCCCTGGGTCTCAATAACCATAACATCCCCGGATTGGGCTTCCTGAATTGACTTGATCACCGTGAGAAAGTCATTATGACAGTTCACGGTATAGGCAGATCCGATCAGCTTAAGACCCGTCTGAAGCGGTCTTATTGCCGAGTTCATCACTCTCAGACGCTGGTCAGCATCCGCAAGATGGGATGTTTTCAAATCAGCCAGGCGGGAACGTATTTCGTTTAACTCCATGGGGAACCTCAGGTATACCGGGTTTACAGCTGACCTGACCACCAGACTCTGCCGGTAAGTGCTGTCAGATCACCAACACAGGAGGCTGAAAAGCATAGAAGCCGAGCTCAGTACAAAAATTGATGAACTGATCAATAAAGCCAGCCTGTCTGACCAACAGGAAGACGATAAGTAGTTAACTAAATGGAATCGTATATTTCTGGCTAAGTGGGCAGTTACTATGCAAGGCACAACGTAGGGAGCATAGCCGTAGCTATGTGACCGTAGTTGTAACGCCGCACGACTGCATGGATGCAGGAGCTAGAGCAACGCAGGAGCAGTTGCCGGGAGTGACTGTCCACTTAGTCAGAAAATACGATTTCATTTGGTTAACTACTTACTTACAAAGAGGCCAATGATTATAGCATTCCCGAGGATTTACAGTTCGCCCAGGAACGCCTGGAAAAGATAAAAGCAGCAAATAAAGCACTTGAAAATTCGGGTCGGAAATTTATCAAAGCCGATTTTACCTATGATGCTGTAGCAAAAATACTCACGCAGGAATGCCATTCCTTCAGGGGCCAGAAGAGATCATCATTACACCCCATCGACCGATAATAACAACTACTAATAAGTCGATATTGAGGAGCGTTCCCATGAACAGATTGTCAAGGGTCAGATGGGTCCTGCTGGTCAGTCTCTGCCTGGCGGTCAAGGCTTTCAGTGCCGGTCACAGCGTCCATATCCAGATGAGCAAGAAGGCCGTTGAGTTGGTCTCTGACCCGGCGTTGAGGAGTATCCTGCAAGAGTACCAGGCGCAGTGGGTGATTGGTTCTGGCCTACCGGACGGTGGTTACCTGAATGGTTATCCTTATGCCGAGATCAGTCACTGGTCGAAATTCCATCGCTCCTATTTCTCCCGAGTCCAGAAAACCTGCCCTCCTGACAAGCTGCAGCTGGCAGAGTGTAAAAAACTGGTTTCCCATTTTATGGGTATGGTGGCTCATGGCTTTGAGGATGAAATTTATGACAATTTATTGATGAGTTTATCCGACGAGGTGGATGGGCGTGGGGGGGATCATCTGGCCACGTCCAAGGATACCATCGTCGACAAATACGCCCTGTACGATTACCAGGGAGCCTACGATGTGCATCCTACTGCGGTATCACCGCTGGATGTGGTTTATCAGGCGCTGCAACCACTGCTGAAATCGAGAGTACAAATTAGCCACCTTGAAGAAGGACAGGGTAATATTGTGGCAGCAGCCGTTTGGGAGCGGCAGCTGGTCAATCCGTTCAGCAATCTTATGGACAGTCGGTTATACCCATGGCTCCGGCAGAACTACCGGGACGGCATTGGCGGCATCAATTATACCGGGATCAGTGTTGCGAGGTTATGGGATTACTACTGGGCAAGGTTCAAGGGGCATGATCAGGTTGAGCCACATTTTACGGTGTATCCTGAGCCAGGGGGAACTATCGGCCTGAATAGCAATATTGGCCGTGGACGTTTTATGTTTATTGCTGATCGGCCACTTTCTTATTTTTACAGGGAGCTTGAGCTGCAAAAGTTGATGCTCGATGGCTCATGGCAGGAAATCGCCTCTAAAAATTACTATCGCCCTGATGGTTATCTCCACGCTGTTTTTCCGATTGGAGGTTTTGTCGCCGGGGAACAGTATCGGGTCAAAATGTCCTATTCCGTTGATGGACTTCATTTTGACCGGGAACTGATATGGAATGCCACCGCAGCAGGTATTCCCTGAATGGCTAGACTGATATGTAATAAAAACATAACAGGGAAAGACTGATGACGTTGCCACATCTTGACTCACAACAGGTATTACCCCCTTTCCAAGGGCCTTTGCTTCCCCCGGATCAAGTTGCAACTGACTCGTCAGGCAGCGTCGTTGTGGTACCGCCTTTAACCACTCCCCAGGAAAATTTTACAGACATTGCCCAGGTCCCGTTGGAAAAGCGCACCATTAAGGTTAGCGATTACAATCTTGTAAATGAACAATCACCCTCCCGATTAAAAAAACTGGCATCCGCCATAAAAATCATTGGTGCTAATGTCATCAGGGCAGTTAATGACAGCGTAACCACCCGGCGACTGCTGCTCAGTGGCCTGTTGGGTGGTCTGGTGGGGCTGACATCCGGCGTCTTGCTGATGGCTTCGCTGACCGGGGGTCTCTCCATGGTTACCCTGATACCGTCACTCTCTATTAGCGCCCCAGCGGCGGTGGTGGGGGCATTAGTGGGGACTGCCGGGGGAATGATCATGTTGGCAGGTTATGGTGTCGCCAAGGGGCTGGTGCGTTCAGCAGCCTACCTCTGGCGTTCGCCGGAACAGCGCTTTCTGCATGATTACCGGCAGGCGGCAAAAGAGTTGGAGTCGCTGGAAGAAGAGCGTGTCAACAACCGTCACATGCGCTCTGAAAAATATATGCGGATTGGCATATTAAGAGCTTATCTGGAGCCCCGACGCGCTGAATGTCACCAGCTGTTGACCGCAGACAATGCCCCCGATAAAGTCTGGCGTCAATATGGCTTCCACTCGGGCAATAATATTCCTCCCTCTTCGATGGTTTGAGTCTATTCCCAGAAAGCCTCCCAGGAGGCTGACCGAGCATTCCCTATTAAATTGTTAGAAAACTATTTTCCCTTTAATCAAGGGCTTATCTGCCTGTTGCAGGCAACTGCTGACGCCAGAATCCACGCTTCTTACTGCGGGCAGCTTGTGCCTTGCATCTCCGGTGATGTTTTTTGTACGATGCTCTTGCTCTGGCGAACAAGAATGAAAACAGTGGTTACTGTGATTCCGCCCCTTGAATGGACTTTTTTACAACCATCACAAACTATTCTTCTTGCCGAATGTCTAAACTGTTCAAGATTGTAAGATTCCAGAATCTTCAGTTATGAGGATGAATTGTTAAGGAAGTGTGTTGTATGTCTCAGGCTGAAATTGTTCACCACTCGAGCAACGATGAAAAAGTCAGGGCTTTTTTCAAGGGTGCCGCAGCCATTATTCCGCTGACTGTCGCGGTCCTGCCCTGGGGTATCCTGACCGGATCGCTGGCTATTGAGTCGGGCTTTGACCCGGTTCAGAGCCAGGCACTGTCAGGCATTATTTTCGCCGGTGCCGTTCAGCTGGCCATTATGGGCATGATCCAGGCCGGAGTGGGTTTGGGCAGCATTCTGATTTCAGCCCTGCTTATTACCTCCCGCCACTTCCTTTACTCCATGGTGATGCGGAAGAACATCAGCCCGCTGCCGCTCAAATGGCGTCTCGCCCTGGGCTTCCTGTTAACCGATGAACTGTTCGCCATTGCCAACCCCGGTCAGCTGAAACGCTTTGACCGCTGGTACGCACTGGGAGGAGGATTATGCTTTTATCTTGGCTGGAATCTTGCCACCCTTGGCGGCATCATCGCTGGCGCAAGCTTTGAAAATCTTGATGCCCTCGGATTGGATTTCGCCATTGCTGCCACATTCCTCGCCCTTGTTATCCCGAGCATCAAAAATGCCCCGGTACTGGTTTGTGTCCTCACTGCGCTGGTAACATCGGTCATTTGTCAGGTAATGCAGATTGAGGCCGGCCTGCTGATCTCAGCCCCCCTGGCCATGGTGGCTGGTTTTGCCTGTGCCAAAGCCACTGACAGAGGAGAAAGCTAATGGATACCTGGGTTATTCTGTTCATCGTAGCGGCCCTGGTTTTTGGCAGCCGCTTCCTCCTGATGGAGCCATGGCTCCCCCTCAAACTCAGTGACACGGTTCAGCAGGCATTGAGTTTTTCCGCACCCGCCGTGCTGACCGCCATTGCGGCACCGATTGTCTTTATTCGTGAGGATCAGCTCAGCCTGTCCATGGGCAACCATTATCTGATTGCCGGCATTATCGTAGTATTTCTTGCCCTGATGACCAGGAACACATTACTGACCGTCATCCTGGGTATGCTTTCATTTCTGCTGCTAAGACATGTGCTGTAAATACGGGAAGCCTTCGGTCTGTCTACTTCCCGCTCAGGAATTCTCCTTCAGGGATGGGACTTTTTCGGGGGAACACTTATGTATAAATTACTTTGGCAGGGGTTATTGATCAGGTCAAAAGTAAAGCCAGCAAATAATCACTGGCTTTATTTTCACGGCTATTGGTATGCCCCGCTACTTTTTACCGGAGCCTGTAATCGAACTCATCAGGTTAGATACTGACTTTTTAAAGTCTTCAATGGCCGAAACACCCAGCTTTTTAACATCCACCAGGTGTGGCTCTGCCTTGTCCAGGTACTCATCAAGATGATCGACTTCTTCATGCTGCATATCCTGCCGCTCAGCCTCCAGCTCTTGCTCAAGGCGTTTCAGGGTTGCCTTGACCTCTTTGATTTGGGCTTTCAACTCCTTCCTGTGTGCCTTGTATTCCTTGAGTGTTGTCATCATGTCCTCCTCAGGCAGTTATCGCGATCAGGATAGCAGGTAAAATGAAAAAGACACCCACCACATAGGCCAGCACCATCCATTTATTCCGGCTGGCCACCAGGGCAAAACGACGGGCAAGCCTTGGTGGTATATTACGAAGGAATGGAAGATTGTAAATCAACAGTACGGCTGACACATTAAACAACAGATGGACAACTGCTATCTGCAGGGCAAAGAATCCCATGGCTCCCTGGACTGCTGTCGCCGCCAGCAAGGCTGTGACCGTAGTGCCGATATTGGATCCCAGGGTAAATGGATATATCTCCTTGAGCTTGAAGATGCCATTCCCGGCAAGAGGTACGATCAGACTGGTACAGGTTGAGGATGATTGAACGGCAATGGTCATCATCATGCCGGAGAAAATACCCGTAGCAGGTCCCTGCCCAACGGCTTTGTGCATAATCTGCTTGGCTTTACCCACCATCAGATGCTTAAGCAGTTTGCCAAGATAGATAATGGAAATAAAAATAAAGGCCAACCCCGTCAACGCCAGACAGACACCCGCCCACAGGTCCGGCAAAGAGCCATAGAGCCCCTTGAACAGGTCTACAGAAGGCCCTGTAAGCACTTTGACAAAGTTCAAACCTTTGATGCTGACAGAGTCGCCGCCAACCAGCAGTCCGGCCAGAAAATCAGACGACTTTGACAGGAACCCTGTCATGATCTCCAGCGGTAGAAAAATAATAACCGCCATCAGATTGAAAAAGTCATGAACGGTAGCCGCAGAAAACGCACGACGAAACTCTTTTTTCTTACCGATGTGGCCCATACTGACCAGCGTATTGGTCACAGTGGTACCAATATTGGCCCCCATAATCATCGGGATGGCGGTGGCAACCGGAAGACCTCCGGCAACAAGGCCAACAATCACCGAGGTCACGGTACTGGATGACTGAACAACCGCGGTTGCCAGTGCACCTGCCACCAGCCCCATCACCGGGTTGGTGGCAAAAGCAAATAACTGTCGGGCACCATCAGCACCACCAGAAGCCCACTTAAAGCCAGAACCTATCATCCCGACAGCGACCAGCAATAGGTAGATCATCAGCGCAACAAATAGCCACTGAACAACCTGACTTTTCGATTGCGTCGACTCGGCTGTATAACTGGGTTGCATTTGAACATCCTGCAAGGTGAATAAACTCGACTATCCAGAAATAACACTGGATGTCACGGCATCAAACTGGATTACCGAAAAAACGATTGTTCCATTGAAGGGGGACAAGCATAAAGAAACTGTAAAGGAGTCTCAAGCCTGTCCCGGAGAGAATTGAAATAAGAAAGCCAGTGTCGGTTACTCCAACATTCCGGTGTCAAATAATCAGACCAGCTCTCTGACCAGTAACATCATCCCCTGGTTGCCCGTTACCGAGACTTTGCTCCCTTTAGCGACAGATCTGTCCGATTCCACCTTCCAGAGTGTATCACCAATGGCAAGTTTACTCTGCCCGGCTGGCAAGTCATGCTCAAGTACAATGGTCCGGCCTATTAACTGCGATGCCCGATTATTTAATTCAGGGCTGTCGCTCTTGTTGTTCACTTTGCGGAACAGCTTCCAGTATGCCAGTGAGAACAACAAACTGCCGGTTCCAAACATCACCAGCTGAATGGGCCAGCTCGTATCAGGCACCAGCCAGAGCCACAAAGCGACAACCGCAGCAGCAGCGGCGCTGCCCAGCAGGAAACCACCCGCGCCCAGCGCCTCTGCGCCCAGAAGCATAAAGAGCAGAATCAACCAATGCCAGGGTTCCAGGGTAATAGCAATAGTCATCAGGCCTCCTTCTCACTTCCCTTTTTAAGAGTGGCCTCTCCCACCAGCTCCTTAATACCGGCGATTGAGCCAATCAGACTACCAGCCTCCAGGGGCATCATGATCACTTTATTATTCTCCGCAGACGCAACGTCTTTCAGAGCTTCTACATATTTCTGGGCAACAAAATAGTTAATTGCCCGATGATCACCTTCCGCAATAGCCTTGGACACCATAGAGGTTGCCACCGCCTCGGCTTCTGCCAGACGTTCCCGGGCTTCCGCTTCCCGCCTGGCGGCTTCAAGCTCACCTTCCGCCTTAAGGATCTGCGCCTGCTTTTCACCCTCGGCTACTTTAATGGCCGCTTCGCGGGCACCTTCCGCCTCAAGGATCTGGGCGCGTTTATCCCGCTCAGCCTTCATCTGCCTGGCCATGGCTTCCACCAGGTCCGCAGGCGGGGCAATATCACGCAACTCAATACGGGTCACCTTCAAGCCCCAGGGATCGGTGGCTTCATCCACTTTGATCAGCAGGCGTTCATTAATTCGATCCCGGTTGGACAGCATTTCATCCAGTTCCATGGACCCTAATACCGCCCGGATATTGGTCATCACCAGGTTTTTCATGGCACGATCAAGATCGTTCACCTCATAGGAGGCTTTGACCGCATCCTGGACCAGGTAGAAACAGACTGCATCCGTGGTCACCTGAGCGTTATCGGCACTGATCACCTCCTGGGGCGGGATGTCCAGAACCTGCTCCATCATGTTCATTTTTTTACCAACCGTATCAATCACCGGCACAATCACATGCAGCCCGGGCGTTAACGTACTGGTGTATTTGCCAAATCGCTCGACGGTGTAGTTATACCCCTGGGGGACAATTCGTACACCGGTTGATATAAGAACAGCAATAAGGACAACAAACACAATTGCTGTGATTTCCATACCCATAGGAGGCTCCTGTTTACAGACTTTATTTATTCTCACACGAAGTCCGACTTATGACATCTCATAAGGCATGACTGCACCTTAGTCTCAAAAAAATTGGAATAGCCGGTGGCAATCAGGCCTGAAAAAGAGTTTATCATCATATTTTTGACCTATGCGTTAAAAGTCGCGGTTTTTATATTGTATGTATTGTTGCAAAACTTCTTTTAACGCTCCCTTCGTTGCCCCCCCTATGCGCTCCCTTATGCGCTCTGCGTAAGCGAAGTCATTCTGCGATTCTGGTGCCCCCTTATGCGCGCCCTTTCCCGCGCTGCGAAAGCGGGATCATTCTGGTAGCGTTCCCTTCGGCGAGCCCTCTGGCGTGCCTTTTTTCGCTCGACGCCATCGGGGTCATTCTGACAGCGCTCCCTTTCGCGTTCCTTTATGCGCTCCCTTTTGCGCCTGGTGAATGCAGGATCTTTGCTAAGTATCCTCAGGCGCTCCCTTTCGCGCGCTGCGTAAACGGGATCATTCTGGTAGCGCGCCCTTCGGCGCGTCCTTCGACGTTCCTTTTCGAGCTCAGCGTATTCGGGGTCATTCTGGTTGTTGTTGACAACGGATGAGATTTGCGGGGTTGATTGATCTGTATCTGTCGGAGGCTGAATCAGAAAACACTGATTTTCAGGAATATCTGTGTGGGCATGATCATTATTTAACGATTCGATTCTGACTGGTAAGTAAAATAGTTGATCTTCTTTATTAATATTATCAACGCTGGCTATCGACCTTTTTTCCAGCCGGGTAGCATCAACTGGATTATGAAAAGGCACCGTCGATTGCTGAAGGCACTTTTTAGCAGTTTCAGCAGTACGCATAGCACATAGAATAACAGCAGCTTCTATGATGTCCCGGGAGAAGGCCGCACCTGATGCATGAGATTTGGAAAAAGGAGTACCCTGCAAACAGGATAAATGATCAGAAGCTGCATTTAATTGAGCAAAGGTAGCAGGTCTTTCCATTGAATTACAGAATTGTTGAATTTACCTTAAGACCATTCTTTCTTATAAAAGTTCATCCCTGAAATACTCTGTCTAATATTTATTCAGTAGTGGGTTAAAAGCCTGTTCGGGCATGAATATCACCCACCGAATACAACTTGTTGATCAAAAGGCCAGCAACTATATAGTTAGTGCATTTTTTACCTTGCTGGCCAATTAATCTTTGTTCTCAAGACCGGGAGGCTGTCCGGGAACGATGACAGATTCACATAATACATCCGTCGATCAAGGCTACTTCATGCCAAAACACTTGAGGATAAAGGCATAGTTAAACGCTTCTTCATCAATCCATTCATAACGCTTGCTGGCACCCGCATGGCCTGCGTGCATATTCATGTTCAGTAGCAGCAGGTTATCGTCGGTTTTCAGCGCCCTTAAGCGTGCCACCATCTTGGCCGGTTCCCAGTAGGTGACCTGCTCATCGGATATCCCGGAGTTAAACAACATCGGAGGATAATCCCTGGCCTGCACATTGTCATAAGGCGAGTACTGCATAATGTAATCAAAGTCGTCAGCACTGGTGACCGGGTTGCCCCACTCTTCCCATTCCGGTGGTGTCAATGGCAAGGATGCATCACTGATGGTGTTAATAACATCAACAAAAGGCACATCGGCCACCACGCAACCAAACAGATCCGGACGCAGGTTGGCAACCGCTCCCATTAACAAGCCACCGGCACTGCCACCATTAATGGCAATCTGCCCTTTATCGGTATAACCCTGTTTGACCAGATACTCCGTAGCATCAATAAAGTCATTGAAGGTATTCATCTTATGACGCATTTTGCCATTGAGATACCACTGATAGCCCTTTTCATCTCCGCCACGAATATGAGCCGTTGCATAAACGAACCCACGATCCACCAGGCTGAAGAGCCTGGATGAAAAACCAGCGGTCATGCCATAACCGTAGGAACCGTAACCGTAAACCAGGGCACGATGGGAGCCATCCTTTACCAGACCTTTGTTATGAATAATGGTGACCGGAATACGCTCACCGTCCCGGGCGGTGGCATACTCCCGCCTGACCTCATATTTTTCCGGGTCAAAGCTGGGTGTTTCCCGGGTATAGACCGCTGTGGTTTGCACGGTCTTCAGATCCAACTCAAGAACGGTACTGGGCATAACCGGTGAGGAGTAATCCAGCCGGACGGTTGTAGCGTTATGATCCCAGTCACCGGAAAAATCCAGTTCATAGGCTTCGTCAGGCATGGATACCCTCTGCCGGGTACCGGATACCATATCCTGTACCACCAGCTCATCCAGCGCTTTGTCGTTATTTTTCTGCTCAATAATCAGGTAATGATTGTAGAAATGAATATCGGTGAGGCTGAGCGTGTTGCTTTCCGCCTGAATCAGATGCCAATGCTTCTGCTGCCACTGGTTTACCGATGTCTTATACAGCTGGAAGTTATTGGCACCATGAAGATTGGTGAGAATATAGAAGTCATCACTGTCGCCATCAAGATAGTGATCAAGGCTGAACACCACATCATCAGTGCCATGGGCAAACAGACGGAAATCGATCGCCGCGCGGGGAGAAACATAAACCACCTGACTGGAGCCACTGTTGAGATACACCATAACGTATTCACGGTCTGTGGTTTCTGCCAGCGAAAGAAACATCCCGTCAAACTCATCAGGTTTGGAGAACACCAGCGCTTTCTTTTCCGGTCCCTGATGGATATTGATTTTATAGACATGTTTACCACGGGCCTGCTCATCACGCTCCACCACCAGAAGGTGCTCATCATCTATCCAGAGTATGGAGCCGGTACTGTTATGGTAGATCCACTCACTGTCCTGCCCACTCGCCAGATTCCGAACCCGAATGCTTCGCTCCATGGAGCCGGTGAGATTATAACCATAAGCAAGAAAAGTATTTGCCCGGTTGGTGATGGACGGGCCAAACATATAGAGGTCCTTGCCATCTGCCTCCTGGTTAACGTCCATATAAACCACTTCAGGCAGATCCATCGAGCCATGGCGACGACAGAGAATAGGATAGTTCTTCCCCTTCTCTTCACGGTAATAATAGAGAAAATCTCCCTTTTTAACCGGCCAGGACTGATAGTCTTCTTTTATCCGGGACAGAATTTCCTGATAAAGCTGCTCCTGAACGACCTTGCTGTCTTTCATTTGGGCATCTTTATAATCACTTTCAGCGTTAAGATAGGCCAGCACCTCCGGGTTTTTAAAATCCAGATCGCCTGCCACAATCTTCTGCCAGTGCTCATCCCGCAACCAGTGGTACTCATCGATACGGGTCTGGTCGTGCTGAATAATGGAGTGTGGAATTTTTTGAGCGACCGGTGCTTTCAAAGGGATCTCCTCAGAGGCAGATAATGTCAAAGCCAGTGTCAGTAAACACAATAAACGGTTTGCCAGCATACCACGGCCTATGAGGAAAAAACTCAACAGTTAAGAGCAAATGAGTTTGATGCGTACAATCTCCTTTCAAGAGCAAATGAGTTTGATACGTACAATCTCCTTTCAAGAGCAGATGAGTTTGAAGCGTACAATCTCCGTTCACCCTGAGCAGAGTCGAAGGGTGATTGGCACAGTCTTTATTAAGGGTATTGTTGAATGCCTTTCGTCCGTGCATCCTGAGCGGAGCCGGAGGACGCTCAGGGTGAACGGAGTTTGGATGTCAATGGAAGAGGTCCATCAATTACATTGAAGCCGTCCACCAGTTAACGGCGATATACAGAGATAGAGAGATTAGGAAGAAAGCATAGAATATATGATTGGATAATATCATTCAAAACCACGACAACACTTTCTCATTATCAATACATAATGAAACAAAGCGATCATAGTTGATGACTTCAAACGGCGCAGACACCACCACCCCGCGGGCCTTTGCATCAATATCCAGCACATAAACAGCGCAGCCATCCGGCAGAGCATTCAACGGGCTTGCCGGTGACAGCAGTTCATAAACAGCGTCTTCAATCAACAACACAGAATCGCCGCTGACAACAGCACGAACACAGAGAGCCATCGCCTGACCAGGCTTATTAACGGTATGCAGCGTACTCATCAGAAATTAAACACCCTGGAATGCTGTTGGATAAACAGAGACAACTCGCCCCCGGCAAGCACTGCCACCCCTGCCTGAAGCGCATCAGGACTGATACCCCGTTCCTCCAGAGACTGCTGATCCACATAAATGGTATCTATGCCATACAGAGGCAGCACCTGAAGCATGGCAGCAAGATTCTTACGGGGAATGTCACCGGCCTCCTGCCCTTGCAATAACTGATAGACCCCATCGCCCATCAGTAAAAGGCTGGTCTCAATATCATAAGAAGCGGATACCAGTGCCGTATCAAGCGCCTCACGGGCCGACTGTCCACTGTAAGGAGCCCGGCTGGAAATAACACACACAGAATGACTCATCTCAGGCTCCAAAGGTGATCAGGCGATCGGCCATCAGTGCGCCATCAAGCAACTGCCCCAGACCGGAAAGCTCATACCCCTTGCGGAGATTATGACCAGGCAGATCATAACGGTCAGATTCTGACTGATCCACAATACCCCGCCTTAATGCCGCCGCAATACAAACCACGGCATCCAGATTATGCGCCTGGATAAACTGCTGCCACTCTTCAGGTAGGTTGGACTCATCCTGGGGTGGCTGGGCAATGGCGGTCGCCGTATTCACCCCATCCTGATAAAAAAACAACCGGACAATTTCATGCCCCCCGGCCACCACCGCCCGGGCAAAGTGCAATGCATTTTGTGGTGCCTGACTGTTGGCCGGAGCGCCATACACGGCCAGTGCAAACTTCATAACAATAACCTTGCGTTAACAGGAAAAAAATAGCCAAACAAAAAAAGCCCCACCAAATGGCGGGGCCCGCTAAAAGCAAAATCAAACATCAGTCGTCACTACTGGCACCCAGCAGGTGGAGCAGCGCAGTGAACAGGTTATAAATATCCAGGTAAAGGGAGACAGTGGCACGGATATAGTTAGTCTCACCACCGTGGATAATACGGCTGGTGTCAAACAGGATAAAACCGGACATCAGCAGTACAATCAGGGCAGACAGCGCCATGCTGGCAGCAGGGATATTAAAGAAGATCAGGGCAATACTGGCGACCACAGCGACAATCAGGCCAACCATCAGGAAGCCACCCATAAAGGAAAAATCTTTGCGCGTGGTCAAAACATAGCCAGAGAGGGCAAAGAACACCACGGCAGTTCCACCCAGGGCCTGCATGATCAGGGATGGACCATTGGCCATACCCAGGTAATGGTTAAGCATTGGCCCCAGGGCAGCACCCAGCACACCGGTAAAGGCAAAAACAGCGACAATACCCTTGGCAGAATCAGCGGTCTTGTTAACCACGAACAGCAGGCCAAAACCGACCAGAGAGAGAACCAGTGCCGTCATCTGGCTGATCTGCAGAGCCATGGCAACGCCGGCGGTGACAGCACTGAATAGCAGAGTCATACCCAGCAGCATATAGGTATTGCGCAGAACCTTGTTGATTTCAACGCCTGCACCCAGGCTGGTAGAAGCAGCGGTCATTACGGGTTTGCGATCCATCTTTGTCATTCCTCTATATAGATGTAATACCAGTCATTATATCAGACCAATTTACTGGGGCTATAGTTTTAACAATTCCTGACATTTTGCCTCCTAGTACATGGTTTCAATGAGTTTGACGTGTACAACCTCCGTTCACCCTGAGCGGAGTCGAAGGGTGCTTGGCACGATCTATCAGAGTCCGGAGTTTCCGCCCTTCGACAAGCTCAGGACGAACGGAGTGCGGAGGCACGACAACCCGTCAAACTCATTGAAACCATGTACTACATGTACTAGATGCTATCTACTATTTTTCAAATTTCCTGAGCTGGGAGCATAGAAAAAGATTACCGTTTATCAAGGCGTTGACAGAATTCTGATTTCAGGTACTATTCCTCTCGTCGCGGAGGGATGGCTGAGCGGTTGAAAGCACCGGTCTTGAAAACCGGCGAGGGTTAATAGCCCTCCCAGGGTTCGAATCCCTGTCCCTCCGCCATATCAGCACTCTTTTCTTTCATTCTTCGTGACAGAAAAATCATCCTTGGAGGGATGGCTGAGCGGTTGAAAGCACTGGTCTTGAAAACCAGCGAAGGTTAATAGCCTTCCCAGGGTTCGAATCCCTGTCCCTCCGCCACTTCTTAATTCCCCGGCTTTATCAGTCATAACCTTCTGAATTGCAAGACCTCTTCACCCCCCATCACTGTACACCACCCTATCTCGCTATATGTTTTACCCCCCCTATACCACTGAAACCCCCTTTACGGTAACCTAACGACCATTTACTACTAATGGGCCGACAGAAGCACCAGGTTAACAACCCCCCCGCTTGCCCGCCCCGCCACCGGTTACCCTTTATGTCGCAAAAACTCACCCTCGAAACCCTGGAATCCTGGCTCTGGGAGTCCGCCAATATCATGCGCGGCTCCATCGACAGCTCCGACTTCAAGAACTACATCTTCGGCCTGATCTTCCTCAAGCGGCTGAACGATGTATTTGAGGAGCGTGTCGCCGCCATCATGGACGATGAAGACTGCACCCGTTCAGAGGCCATGGCGATTGAAGAGGAAGAAGGTGACTACTTTGTGCCGCCGGATGCCCGCTGGGATTACATTATTGAGCGCACCGAAAATATCGGCGAGGTGATCGACGAAGCCTTTGGTGATATTGAAGCCCGCAACAGCTACCTGGAAGGTGTGCTCACCGCCATTCAGTTTGGCGACAAAGCCAAGCTGGGCGATGATTTGCTGGCCCGCCTGCTGCGCCATTTCAACCGCTACAACCTGGGCAACCTGCACCTGTACAAGGCCGATATGCTGGGCGATGCCTACGAATACCTGATCAAGCAGTTTGCCGACGACGCCGGCAAAAAAGGCGGCGAGTTCTATACCCCGAAGCCGGTGGTGCAGCTGCTGGTACGCCTGCTGGACCCGCAGCCCGGCGACACGGTGTACGACCCCACCTTTGGCAGTGGCGGTATGTTGGTGGAGAGCGCCCACCATGTGGCCGAACTGCCCGGCGGCCAGATCATGGGGCGGCCGAATGTGGCGCTCTATGGCCAGGAGCGCAATCTGGGCACCTGGGCCATCGGCAAGCTGAACCTCTACCTGCACAATATGAATGCCGACCTGCGCCGGGGTAATACCCTGGTGGAGCCGCTGCACCTGGAACAGGACAGTGTGCGTGTATTCGACCGGGTGATTGCCAACCCGCCGTTTTCCGCCAAACAGTGGTGGACGCCGCTGGAAGTCAACCTGAAAACCAAAGTGGGCAAAGACGGCAAAGAGAAAGAGGTGGCCCCCAACTACAAGAAAGAGGTCTACGACCGTTACGGACGCTTCGGTTACGGCATCCCGCCCCGTGGCTATGCCGACCTGGCCTTTGTCCAGCACATGCTGGCCAGTCTGAAAGACGATGGTCGTATGGCGGTGGTACTGCCCCACGGCGTGCTGTTCCGTGGCGGTGAGGAGGGCAAGATTCGCCAGGGCTTGCTGAAAGGCACCAGCGAGCAGCCCGGTGACCGTATTGAGACGGTGATCGGCCTGCCGGAGGCGCTGTTCTATAACACCGGTATTCCTGCCTGTGTGTTGGTTATCAATAAACAGAAGCCCGCCAACCTTAAGGACAAGGTGATCTTTATTGATGCCAGCGGTGAGTTTGCCGAGGGCAAGAACCAGAACAGTTTGCGGGTGCAGGATATTGACCGTATTGATGAGGCGCATAGTGCGGCTTTTCATAATGGTGTGGAGGAGGAGAAATATTGTCGTTTGGTGCCGATGGGTGAGATTGCTGGGAATGATTACAACTTGAATATTGCTCGGTATATCGATACTTCGGTGGCGGAGGTGGCGGTGGATATTGCTGGGGTGCTTGGTCAGTTGGCAGTTATCAGTGGGCAGTTGGCAGAAGTGGATGCTGAGTTGGATGGGTATTTGAAAGAGCTGGGGCTATTGGCGTCAACTACTGATATGGAGGTCGTATGCTGAATAAAGCTACTTCCGGTAAATGGATATCGGGTGACGTTTTTGATTTTCTGGAGCTAAAACGGGGTTATGATCTACCAGTTTCTCAGCGTGAAAACGGTGCATATCCCATCATCGCATCCAATGGTCTACTCGACTACCACAGCGAATACATGGTCCAAGGCCCAGGGGTAGTTACAGGTCGATCAGGTACCATTGGCAAGGTTTATTTTGTTAACGGCAATTATTGGCCTCTAAACACCGCTCTTTATGTCAAAGATTTTAAAGGGAATGATGCATTATACGTGTCTTACTTTTTGAGAGCTTTAGAGCTGGAAAAGTATGGCACGGGCACTAGTGTTCCCACACTGAACCGCAACGATGTTCACAAAGTAAGAGTCGCATTTCCCCCACTACCCGAACAGAAAAAAATCGCCCGCATCCTGTCGTCCGTCGATAGCAAGCTAGCCCTGATCGACCAGCAGATCACAACCACCCAAAGCCTGAAAAAGGGGTTGATGCAGAAGCTGTTTACCCAGGGTGTCGGCACCCAGGATGCTGATGGCCGATGGCAGCCGCATACCGAGTTTCAGGAAACGGAGTTGGGGCGGGTGCCGATGGCATGGATTGCGACCTCATTTGCAAAGCTCAAACAGGATGGAGTCATTGATTCAATTCAAGACGGTAATCATGGCGAAAAACATCCTGTATCGACTGACTTTGTAAGCGAAGGAATACCCTTCATCATGGCAAACTGTATATCGAAACAGAATAAACTGGATACCAACAAAGCTGCAAAAATCAGTAGAGAGCAATATTTAGGACTACGCATTGGTTTTTCAAAAGCCAGAGACATTCTTCTCACTCACAAGGGAACCATTGGCCTAACAGCACTGGTAGATAAGGATCACGGTGAAATTATGTTAACTCCTCAGGTGACTTACTACAGAGTGCGTGAAGAGCAATCATTACTGCCAGAATATTTACATGCATATTTTCAAAGTCCGAATTTTCAACAAAAACTAAAGGTGCTTGCTGCACAATCAACACGTGCTTATCTGGGTATAACGGAGCAATCAAAACAATTGTGTATTATTCCGTCTATCACAGAGCAGAAAGAAATCGCCTGCATCCTCTCAACCGTTGACCGCAAACTGGAACACCTGCAAACCCAAAAAGCCCAAACCCAACAACTAAAAAAAGGCCTGATGCAAAAGCTCCTGACCGGCCAAATCCGCGTACAGCCCGACCCGCAGGACAACTAACCATGGATAACCCGGAACTGGAAGGCGTGGAAAAACCCGCCATCGCCTGGCTGGTCAAACTCGGTTACACCCATCTCAGCGGTGCCGAGGTGGGCCGCCAGCAGGCGCACCGTCATATGGCACCCATTCTGGAGGATGTGCTGGCTGAACAGTTGTTGCGCCTCAACCCGTGGCTGGCGGCGCTGCAAAAAGAGAACGGCAACAGCCCCACCGCCACCATCCTGCGGGAGCTACGCAAATTCTGGCAGGAGAACCTGCTGGAAGCGAACCAGAACGCCTGGGCGTCGGTCATTCATGGCAGCAATATCCAGATCAAGGATGCCCGTGGCCGTGCCCACAGCGTCCGCTTTATCGATCAGGGCAACCCCGCCGCCAACCGCTTCCATGTAGTGGATCAGTACATTGGCAGCAACAGCGAGGGCGATGAGTTCCGGCCGGACCTGCTGCTGTTTATCAACGGTCTGCCCCTGGCGATGATCGAGTGCAAGGCCAGCCATATCAAACTGAGCAAAGGCATTAACCAGCTGCTCGCCTACCAGAACAGCCACCCGCGCCACTTTGTCTTTAACCAGGTTTGTGTGGCCATTAACCGTGGTCAGGCCCGTTACGGTGCCATCTACACGCCAGAAGCCTTCTACTTTCGCTACCGGCTGGACGATGCCGAAGAAGCGGTTGTACGACAACGAATTGGCACTGAACCCAGCGAACAGGACCGCCTGCTGTGGGCGCTGTTTGAGCCGACCCGCTTTGTGGAGCTGGTCTGCCAGTTTGTGCTGTTTGAAGTGGAAGACGGTCGCACCATTAAAAAGCTGCCCCGTTACCAGCAGTGGCGGGCGGTACGCAAGACGCTGGCACGGCTCACCAAGGCTGATAGCAACGGAGTGATTGGTAGTGCTGGTACTGGCGGTGTGGTCTGGCACACCCAGGGCAGCGGCAAGTCCCTGACCATGGCTTATCTGGCCCGCTACCTGCGGGCTGAAAGTGTTGGCCTGAATAACCCCAGCATTCTGGTGTTAACCGACCGCACCGACCTGGACCGGCAGATTTTCAACACCTTCACCAATATCGGCCTGCACCCGCTCAAGGCACCGTCGGTGGCGGGGTTACAGCAGATGCTGGGCAACGACTACGGCAGCATTTTCACCAGCACCGTGCAGAAGTTTCAGGAGCACGATGGCAAACCCATCAAAGCCGCCCGGCACGACCCGGAAGAAGACAGTGCCGACCACAAAACCCGTATCCGCCGGGTAGAAGACGGTGGCAACTATTTTATCTGTGAGGACAGCAACACTCACTTCGGCCGACTGGACGACACCGGAACACCACTGCCACCGCTCTGGCAGGAGATCAGCCGGGAAAAGGTCGATTTTCTGGTGCTCTCCACCAAGCCCAACTTTTATGTATTGGTGGATGAAGCGCACCGCAGTCAGTACGGCTTTCTGGCGGCGTTTATGCGGGCCAGCCTGCCCAATGCCAAGTTTATCGCCTTTACCGGCACCCCCATTGCCAAACACGACAAAGACACCCTGCGGGAGTTCGGTGCCGGGGACTATATCGACACCTACCGTCTGGACGAAGCCGTGGCCGATGGTGCCACCCTGCCCATCAAATACCAGGAGGGCATGACCGAGCTGACCACCGATGCCCAACTCGATAGCGCCTTTACCGATACCTTCGGGCAGGAGGACGAAGGTCGCCAGGCGAAACTCAAACAGGCGCTGCTGAAGAAACGACGCACGGCAAGTGATCGTATCGAGGCCAATACCCGGCATCTGGTTGATCATTTTCTGTCGTCGGTAAAAGCCCGGGGGTTCAAGGGCTTGCTGGTGTGCAACGGCCGGGAGATGGCGGTGCGTTATAAAGACACCCTCGACCGGCTTATGGCGCAACGGGCCGCCAATGGCGAGGAGACCTTCGAGAGTCGGGTGGTGATCTCCCTGGGCAATATCACCGAGAGCCGCACCGGTGCCGATCAGGTGCAGGAAGCCGCTGGCCAATACCAACTGGATAAAAAATCGCTGCAAACCATCGAGGAGCGCATCAAGGCAGAGCGCAATGCCGGTCAGGTGCCGGTGGCGGTACCCAGCGATGAGATTCCCGCGCTGGTCAACAACCTGTTCAAGAAACCCTACGGCGATGAAAGCCAGAATGACAGCAATGCGCCCGATGGCCAGGGCATCCGGTTTTGCAATATTGGCCTGCTGATCGTCTCCGATATGCTGCTGACCGGCTGGGATGCGCCCATTGTCAGCACCCTGTACCTGGACAAACCCCTCAAAGAGCACACCCTGCTACAGGCCATCGCCCGGGTGAACCGCACCCGTAAAGGCAAGAATGCCGGGTACATTGTCGACTATTACGGCGTCGTCGAGTATCTGGACGATGCCCTGAAAATCTACAGCGGCGACGTGCAACCGGAGCAAATCTGGACCGATATCAACAGCGAGCTGCCAAAGCTCGAAGCAGCGCTGCAAAAGGTGCTGGACCTGTTGCCGAAAAAGCATGATCCGATCCAGGAGCCAGAACCCTTCAAGCGTGATGCGGAGCAATACCTTGACCCGGACGTACGACTGGATGTGGTGGATGATTTTCTTGCAGCTTTCAAGGCGTTTAATGCCCGCCTCGATACCGTACTCCCCGATCAACGGGGTGCCCGCTACAAACCGTTCTTTCAGGTGCTGGCAGCGATCAAGGATGCGGTGCGCCAAAGCCTGCCCGATGACGCTTACCAGCAGCCACTGAGCCAACTGGAGTCGGCCCTGCTGCAACAACTGCTGGATGATTACATCGCCACCGATGAGGTTCGCAGCCTGATCGGGCGAGAAGTCTCCATTCTGGATGCCGGTGATATGGAGCGCCTGCGCAAGCTCAAGGCCGCAGGCAGTCAGGCGCTGGTGATGAAGAACCAGCTTAAGCACACCATTGCCGTGGGCATGCGCAAGAACCCCGGCTTCTTCGGAAAATTGCAGGAGGCACTGGAGCAACTGCTGGCGGACGAAAAAGCCAACCGCATTGAGCAGGCTGCGTTTTTGCTGCAACTGGAGCTGTTCTGCCAGCAGGTGCGGGAGAAAGCAGCGGGCGGTCAGCAGGCCGGGTTCAATACCCCGGCCAAGGTGGCGGTTTTTGACTATCTGCGCAGCCAACTGAACGACGATGGTGAAACCGCTGCCGTGTGGACACAAGCGCTGTTTGCCGATCAGGAAATCAGCCAGACCATCGCCAGCCCGGTATGGCAGGAGAAAACGGAGATTCACAAACCACTGCAAACCTGTATTCGCAAACAGCTGCGAACCCTGGCCGGTTGGGATATGACCGTGGCTCGTCAGCACGCCACCGAACTGCTACATATATTGCTGAACAACTGACAGGACGCCCACCACCATGCCGCTGATTGCTTACGGGACAACCACCATCGAGTGGATTTTTCAGGCCGAACCGGGGCTGAAGCGGCACTACATCACCGTCGAGCGCGGTCGGCCGGTGTTGTTGCGAGGCAGAGCCATTCCTGAAGCCGAACAGCGGCAGTTAATCCGCCAGCGGGCCCGCTGGATTCGGGAACGATTGAAGGAAGTGAACCAGCCTTGCAAGGAGATGTACGTCACCGGCAGCCGGATTCTCTACCGGGGCAAAACCTGGTACTGCCAGGTGCAACCCGCTGCGGAACTGAGCAAGCCGGTGATCCGCTTCAGTAACAGCCGTTTCTTTATTCAGTCGCCCCAGGGGTACAGCATTTCCCGCAAAGCCCTGAAACCGGCGCTTGAGGGGTTTTATCGTGATAAAGCCAAAGAGAAACTGATGCCCCGCATTCGTCACTGGCAACGGGCAACGGGTTTGCAGGCGGTCTCGGCCCGGCTGTTCAAGTTCAAAGGCCGGTGGGCCAGTTGTTCCGATGATAATATCCTTGAGTTTCACCCCCGCTGTATGGAGTTGTCTCCGTCAGTGTTGGATTACGTCATTGTCCATGAACTGTGCCATACGGTGGAAAAGAGCCATAATCCGGCATTCTGGCTACTGGTGGAAAAACATTACCCACACTGGCAGCGGTGCCATGGGGAGATTGAGCGGTTGGGGGTGGAGGTTTAAACAACCCCTCACTGCTACGACAACTGAATTGTGCGCTCAATTTTAACTGCCGATTTATTCTCACAATCCTGCTTGTTAATTTCAAAGCCGCCAATCATCAATCCTTCACGGCCAAAGTATGAAAAAGCAAAAGTACCACCAGCATCCATAACTCTATTGATATCTGCATCTCTGCAAACCTTAAGGCGAACACTGGTAAGCAAATCTCCATACAGCCAATCAGGGTCAATTTCAGCCGCTTTGTAGTTAACAAACGTATGACAATAAATGAATTTTGCAGCAGGTACTGCCTTTATCCGGTCTGACCGTGTTTCTTTATTGATCATCACAGGAAGACCAATGACAGCATGGATAGACAGACCAACAGTCCTGTTTCAGCGTCTTGAACAACTACCCTGACTAATCACCAATAGCATGACATCCGTGCTATCATGTCAAAATGATCATTTCTTTCAGAGATAAGGCCACTGAGGATTTGTTTAACGGCATCGCGTCCCGTCATGCTCGTAAAGCCTGTCCTCAGTCACTGTTACGTCTTGTTCGCCGCAAGCTGGATCAGCTTGATTCGGCGGTATCGCTTGATGACCTGAAAGTGCCGCCAGGCAATCGGCTGGAGGCATTGACCGGGGATCGCAAAGGCCAATACAGCATCCGGCTTAACGATCAATACCGGATTTGTTTTGTCTGGAGCGACTCTGGTCCGGCTGATGTTGAAATCACGGATTACCATTAGGAGGCTATGATGACGCGTATTCCAACCAACCGAGCGCCCACTCATCCTGGCGAAATGTTGCGGGAGGAGTTTCTACTGCCAATGAACATCACCCAGCAAGAGCTTGCTGCTGCGATTCATGTCCCTTATCAGCGGGTTAATGAGCTAGTCAATGGCAAACGGGGGCTTACCCCGAGTACAGCCCTGCGCCTTGCCCGTTTTTTTGGCATGTCCGCAGACTTCTGGCTAAACCTCCAGCAACGATGGGATCTGTTCAAAGTACAGCAGGCTGAGCAGGATGATATTGAGCGTATAGAACCCGTCCAACAACAAAAGCAGGCCTGAACTTTTCGTCTTTATACCAGAGAACTACTAAAGATTACTGTTCGATAGTACGATGAAAGACTAACAAACCTCATGGAAAGAGATAATGAAAATAACAGAGAGAACCGAAGCCGCCAGAGGAGTCTACGCGGAAACTTTGCAGTCGCACAAAGGCCCTATGAAAAAAATGAAGGCTCTGGCCAGTGCTGCGAATTGCTTCTTCAACCGTCGGAAAGTACAAAACTGGCAAAAATCGAATACAGCCACTATTTCTCAGGCTCCCACAGCTCAGGAGCCAGAAGCGCTGGTAAAGACAAACATCAAAGAGCGCACCGCAGCCCCTTCAGATATGCAGGCTGAATTAAAATCGGTATTGGCAAAAAGAGCGTTAACCGGGGAATCGCAGGGCAGTGACAGCGAGTTCGAGGCTGAATATGATTCTGCCGGTACAAAAGAAGACAATCAGGAAGCGTCTGTTACGGAACCAGAGAAAATAACGAAACAGCCTGAATCCGCAGACGACAAACTTATACCCGGCGGGGTGGAAAGGCTTAATCACCAGGCTGCGCATGACAAAATTAAAGTTCGCCCGCAAAAGCGCAGACCCCCTACCCGCAATCCCGGCCGTCACTGATGGACAAAAGGCAGGGCTTTAAATTATGAGCATTGATAGAAGAAAAATAACGTTAAGCCCCATAGGCAGCACAAAAGAGAGCAACAAAAACAGCACCTGAACGAACAACAAAGGCAGCGCCAAAGGGTGCAAGAAGGCTGCTTAGTAAAAAATCCCGTTTACGCAGAGCACTGAAGGACTCACCGAAGGGTGTTCCATAAATAAGGAACTTTAACAGGATGAAGTGGTCTTAACCTATAATTCAATAATCCAATGAACATATTTAACCCAGACCCAAATAATATTTCTGGAATTTCCTATTTTCAGGAGTTGCCGGGAAATTACTTACCAACAACTGTAGCTTCAGGTTCACACTTGGTCTGGCATGGGAATTGTGCAAAATCCATCAAATCTGGAAGGTGACAACATCTATCTTGATATAAATATTGATTGGACTGGCTCAGGCAGCAACTTTTATAATAACAGTTGAATGGAAGCAGCAATTCAATTATTAGATAATTCACTAGATATATCTACTTTTTCTACTCAATCAGCTGCATCAACTACAAACTGCCCGCGATTCAATCTTGCACCCATATCCAACCACTCTCTTATTAAATAAGGTCTGTCATCCTCATTTATTGCCCTGAGTAATCCATCGTTCAGCTCAGCTTGTATATCAAAACAAACCTCCGCACCCAGTTCGAGGAGACATCTAGCAGAATTAGGACGATTATTAAGGATTTGTGTTAGGAGCATTGTATTAAGATCAGCCTGACTGTAAGGGTTGTTTGCACCGCAACTCACCCATTCTTTTACACCATGGGGATTATTACCTTCCGCATAACTCCGGGCGGCAAGATTTATAAATTGATTGGTTTTATCGGTTTTTTTGGCACCCAGTTCCAGCCAATGCTTAAATTGCACAATGCTATTTTCTTGGGCAACTCTTTCCAGATTTGAATCAAGAATTGTTTGAAATTCAGGTTTAATATCCGCACCAGCTTGTTTTAAAAAGATAACTTCTGTCGAGTCAGGTCTATCTTCATGAAGCTTACTGGCCAGAAGATCGTCAAGTTGTTGCTGAAGATTTTCTATGGTGGCCCCCATTGCCACACAATCTTTTACGTCAGATACATCTTTTTGCTTCAGGGATTGTTTTAACCATTCATTTAATTTCAGTTGAACGTTAGTATCTATCGAAGCTCCCAGATCGCACCATTCTTTCGCTTTATCCACTGTAGTAGCTGTTTTTAAACCTTCATTAAGTTTCTGCTGAAGGTCGGGTATCATTGCCCCCAGAGACAACCAGCCTCCGGCAAAAACGGGCTCATTACTCTTTATCATTCTTTCCAAGCCTGAATTCAGTTTATTTGTGACTTTAGCATCTATTTTCGCCCCAATATCCAGCCATACTTTCGCATGAAATGGATTTGGATTATCTTTAGCAAACTCTCGATTCAAACCGCCATTTATTTTGCGTTGAATATCATAACCATACAACCCTGAAGTATTGAGAACCACTTTTAATACACCCGGCAACTCCAAGTCTTCTATTAGAGGAACAGGAACATATTGACAGTTAGTCATAGTATCGAACTTTTTATTAACATAACTGATTGAATATTCCTCAAGCGATTTAACATGTATTTTTTCTAATTCATCAACAAGATATTTAGATAATTCCGGAGTTATATCATCAGAATCCTTGCTTAACTCTTTATACAATATTCCCTGAATACATTCTCGATAAGCTATATTACCAAGCATTATTGCCACCCTGTCATATTAATTTTTGCGTAATAATTGATATATAATTTCATTTGGTTAACTACTTAAAGCTGCTTTCACATAAAGCCAACCAACCAGTTATATTTTTACCAGAAGCCCGGATAAGGTATTTGCCAGAAAACCAGTAAATACCTTTTCCAGTCAGCTATAAAAACTTTTGTGAGTGAAATCTTAAGTGATCCTCAATAAACGTGGCAATAAAATGATAGGAATGATCATATCCCTCCTGCATTCTTATGGTCATTGGATACCCTTTGTCTGCAACTGCTTTTTTTAATGCATCCAGGTGCAACTGTTCGTGCAAAAAGGTATCACTGCTGCCCTGATCCACCAGTGTTGGAACTGCTACAGGTGATCTTTTCAACAGCTCACAGGCATCATAGTGTTTCCATTGCTCGCGATCATTACCAAGATAGCCCATAAATGCTTTTTGTCCCCATGGCGCATTGACCGGATTGCAGATCGGACTGAAAGCAGACACCGATGAGTAACGATCAGGGTTTCGCAAAGCAATCACCAGTGCACCATGCCCCCCCATGGAATGGCCGGCAATACTCCGTTTATCATTTACAGGAAAGTGCTGTTCAATGAGTTCTGGCAGCTCAGAAACCACATAATCATACATTTGATAGTGCTGACGCCATGGCTGCCGGGTAGCATTCACATAAAACCCGGCACCAAGCCCGAAGTCGTAGGCAGCGTCAGGATCATCTGGAACGTCATCCCCCCTGGGGCTGGTATCCGGTGCAACAATCGCAATGCCCAACTCTGAAGCTACCCGCTGGGCTCCCGACTTCTGCATAAAATTCTCATCGGTACAGGTCAGCCCGGACAACCAGTACAGAACGGGCACCGTTTTGCTCTGGCTTTCAGGAGGCATGTAGATGGCAAAACGCATGTTGCAGTTAAGGGTTCGTGACTCATGGGTGTACTGTTTATGCCAGCCACCAAACAGCTTATTACTGCTGATATTCTCCAAAGACATAGACCTTGCTCAATACGGGACAGGCCTTACTGAAAAAACCGTAAAGCCCCGGTGAAAAAAATAACCGATGGTGCAGTTATTGCCGGTAATGGATCACAGAGCGAATACTCTCTCCCTGATGCATCAGATCAAACGCCCTGTTAATCTCCTCCAATGCCATGGTATGGGTGATAAAATCGTCGAGTCTGAATTCACCCGCTAAATATTGCTCGACAATGCCCGGTAGCTCAGAACGGCCTTTCACCCCTCCAAATGCGGATCCACGCCATACACGCCCGGTCACCAGCTGGAATGGGCGGGTGGCTATTTCCTGGCCAGCACCGGCAACGCCGATGATAACCGACTCCCCCCAGCCTTTGTGACAGCACTCAAGTGCAGAACGCATGACGTTAACATTCCCGATACACTCAAAGGAAAAGTCAACACCACCATCGGTCATCTCGACGATCACATCCTGAATCGGTTTATCAACCAATGTTGAATTGACACAGTCAGTGGCTCCCAGCTTTCTGGCCAGTTCAAATTTTTTCTCATTAATATCAATCCCGATAATCCTGCCAGCACCGGCCATTCTGGCACCAATGATGGCCGATAGACCAATACCGCCAAGACCAAAGACTGCAACGGTGTCCCCGGGCTGTACCTTTGCGGTCTTTAATACGGCCCCCATACCGGTAGTGACTCCACAACCCAGCAGACAGACTTCTTCCAGCGGTGCATCAGGGCTGACTTTTGCCAGTGAAATCTCGGGTAACACGGTATACTCGGAAAATGTCGAACACCCCATGTAGTGATAAATGGGCTGACCATCCTTATAAAATCGGGTCGTACCGTCGGGCATCAGCCCCTTTCCCTGGGTTTCACGTATTTTCTGGCAGAGGTTGGTTTTACCTGAACGGCAAAATTTACACTCACCACACTCCGGTGTGTAGAGTGGAATGACATGATCACCAACAGCAACGCTGGTCACGCCCTCCCCCACCTGTTCGACAATCCCGCCACCCTCATGACCAAGAATGGCAGGAAATACCCCCTCCGGGTCATCACCGGACAAGGTAAAGGCATCGGTATGGCAAACACCTGTAGCAACGATGCGAACCAGCACCTCGCCAGCCTTTGGCAACATCACATCAACCTCTTCGATCGACAACGGTTGGCCTGCCCCCCAGGCAATGGCCGCTTTTGATTTAATAAATTGATCTGACATTACTATTTCCCAATATCGCTTATTGTTAGGCCACTGCCGAAAACCGTAGCTGAAACCAACAGTGTAACAATGGCAGGAGACGCTGCAAGGGGAGATCAGGATAACGGCTACGGCGGCTCAGGGTGAGCATATCATTATGCTCGCCTGACTGGATAATCGAGTGCTTGTACTTGCCTGCAGGAAGATGACCACAAAGACTATGGCTACTCTCTACCTGATAACAGGAAAACCATCAGGACAATTTTTTCTGCTTCTTATTAATGACAAAGGCCACCTTTCGGTGGCCTCCGGGACGTTGAATCCAAACTCAATTCATTACTGATTATCAAGCAGGATCTTTACCTTACCTCTCTCCTTCAGACTGGCAAGGTACTCATCAAACATTACGCGCCCATTGCCTGCTGCAATAAACTGACCCAGCCCTTTGAGCTGCTCAGGATTTGCTACTGCTTCACCGGGGTAGATGGCGCTCAGGCCAACCACTGCATAATCACCATTTGCCAAAGTGACTGAACGATAGGCGACACTGTTTCCGGGATGAGGCATTTTAAAGGCTTCCTGCAGGAGCTGTGCAGGCACACCGGGCATATTCCTGCTGGTTGCAGGACTCTCAACCACGTCCAGCTTCTGCTCATCAGCCAGCACGTTCAGCGCTGTTCCGGACTGCAGGGTCGTTACCATCTGTTCTGCACGGCTGGCCAGCTGTTCCCGGGCGCGGCTGTTCTTCAGGGCATTAACGATGGTTTCCTGCACATCAGCAAGGGGTATAAGCTCAGGTTTTTTGTGCTCCTTAACCCGGACCACAACAGCCTGTTCCGGAGTAATCTCAATCAGCTCACTATTGGCACCGAGATCCAATACATCTTCGCTGAAAGCCGCTGCTGATACGCGGGGATCGGCGGCAATACCCGATTCAGCACCCTTTCGACCAAAGGGCTCACTGGTCAATACGGTCAGGCCCAGCTGCTCTGCTGGCTGAGCCAGGTCAGAAGCCTCAAAGCTGATATCCGCGAGCTGCCTGGATTGTTCAATGAACAGGGAGTCAACTTCATTCTGCTTGAGTGCCACTTCAATATCTGCGCGCATCTCATTCAGCGATGGCACATCCGCTTTATCACGGGAAGTCACTTTCAGGATCTGTATACCGAAATCCGTTTCAATAGGCTCAGAAACCTGGCCAACGTTCAAACCTGCAACGGTATTGTCAAAAGCATCGCCAAAGAAGCCCGGCTCAACAGCCCCCAGATTACCGCCGTTCTCAGCGGTCATCGGATCATCAGAATAGGACCTGGCTAACTCGGCAAAATCGGTTCCGGCTTGCAGTTTGGCAACCACTTCATTGGCCCGTGCTTTCGCTTCATCAAGGGTGCGATCTTCACCGGTCTGAATCAAGATAACGGAAACATGGGCATTATTGCCAGACTGTTGCTGCAACTGTTCGACACGGTACTGGTATTCAGCTTCAATATCTTCAGCAGAGACGTCGATACCCCTGGCAATATCTGCCTTGTTCAGAACCACGTAGTTTACGACAACCTGCTCAGGCGTCATGAACTGATTCGAGTTGGCCTGGTAGTAAGTGCTGATCTCTTCTTCGGAAGGCGTAATGGCCTGACGAACCGGTTCCGCCGACAGCATAACCCAGGCGAGGTCACGGGTCTGACCTTCAAGACTCTGCAGTCGTTTAAGTTCTTCTGCAGTCACAAATTCGGTATTGGCAACCCCGGCGCGTAATTGCTGCAAGAGTGTTTCTTCGCGGATGGCGTCGCGGAACTGCAATGGTGTCATACCATAACTGCGAACCATCATCTGAAAACGGTCGGCATCAAAGCGGCCATTTTGCTGAAACTGCGGCATGGATACGATCAGCTTATCAATCTCGGCTTTGCCAATATCCATTTTCTGATCTTCAGCGTTTTGCAGTAACAACTGACGATCAATCAGGGCTTCAAGAACCGAGCTTTGCAGTAACTGATCGTCCAGCATGGCAGGATCAAACTGACCGCCCATTTGCTGAATCAAAACCCGCCGCTGCTGGTCAACAGCCTGAGCCAACTCTGCCCGGGTTATATCCTTACCATTGACTGACGCCACTTCCGGGTTGTTTGGATTGGGCGCAAGCGTTTCCAGACCAGTAATGGCCATCATAAAAGCGATGATGCCGACGACAACAAATGTCACCCAACTCTTCGCTTTGTCCCTCATCGATTGCAGCATAATAACCTCAGGTACCAGGGCCGCTGAGACAGCAGAGCATATCCCTTGTTCTTCTCACCCAGCCTGATGAAGACCAGGTTTAAAAAAAAAAGCGCATCATCGGATGCGCTTTCTGGTGAACCGGCAGACAACTCCCCTGGAATAATTCATGTGGAACCCTGCCTTGCCCACCTGATGAAATAGAACCGATTAAAGCACTATAACAGTGAACCGTACCAGATCAGTTCACGGCATCCTTAAGAGCCTTACCAGCTTTGAAGCTTGGAATTCTGGCAGCGGCGATTTCAATCGGCTCACCAGTCTGTGGGTTACGGCCGGTACGAGCGGCACGCTCTTTCACAGAAAATGTGCCAAAACCTACCAGAACAACCTGCTCACCATTTTTCAGTGCACCAGTGACAGAGTTAATCACGGCGTCCAGGGCTCGACCAGCGGCAGCCTTAGAAATGTCTGCAGATGCAGCGATAGCATCAATAAGCTCGGACTTGTTCACTCTATTCCCCTTCTAAGTAGGATGCGTTTTCAATCATTAACAGAGGATAGACACAGAAAGCGTGCTGGCAACTGAGTAATTTACCGGTCTTCTGTCATCTACCCTATCAGGTGCGACCGATATGCTGCTGCATTTTCCAGTGAAAAACAAGCACCATACATGCACCTTCGTCATTAATAGCCTGCCAACCAGCCAATTTGATCTAAAACCACTGAAAATAATCACCAGAATCCATTATGCCAATGGCAACCATCGAACACTGACAGCGAACGATAACACCGGGGCAGTATGAAGTCTGATAATCTGCCGTCAAGCAAATTGTCTGACTGGATTCAAGAAGTCTGGCGGGAAACCCGCTTCCCCCGGAGCTACTGAAGACAGTAGTCCGAAGGCTCATCAAATCGGGGAAGCAGAGTCATTCCTGCGTTTCTTGTCTGGAGGGTCATAGGAAAGCAAATCACCGGTTACAGTCTGTACCTGTCCGGTCATTCCGGTAAAAGAAGTCTACTTTTATCCGCATTAGCATACAGTTGTCTGACAGTTGAGCTGACAACCTGACTCTATGGCTTCGACCTGGCCCGGATATTTCATAAACATGCTCCCGCTCTCACTTGTCCGTTGCCGCTCTAAGGGAGTTTTGTTCAGTCGACCGTACTCCCCGGTACGGCGCTCCCTCACAAAATCCCTTAGAGCGACAAAGTCCTCGGCTTTGGCATCCTGCGTCGCCCTATCTCCCACATCCATGTGGTCGTGCGCGAGAATCGGGGCAGTTTATGAAAAATCCGGGCTAACTCCTGATCCGAAGTAGCGGCAATTTATACCAATCGTCCGGCCGTCATGTCAACTGAAGAATCCACCGGAAAGCCCCGTCATTACTGAACGACCGCCCAATACAGGGCGGTCTTCACCTTCAACGGTCAGTGGGTATTGACACGTTCATCGCTTTTCTGCCCGGTTTTCTGCTCGGAATCGGCAACTTCCAGTGCTTTTTCTGGCAGGGCTTCGGGCATATACGACAGCGCTACTTCCAGAACTTCATCAATCCACTGAACCGGAATAATCTCCAGGTCATCCTTGATATTGTCAGGGATCTCTTTCAGGTCGCGACGGTTCTCTTCAGGAATCAGCACCTTCTTGATACCACCACGATGAGCTGCCAGAAGTTTCTCTTTCAGACCTCCGATGGCAAGGACCTGTCCCCGGAGGGTGATCTCACCGGTCATGGCAACATCTGCCCGAACCGGAATCCCGGTCAGAATGGACACAAGGGCGGTACACATACCGATACCCGCACTTGGGCCATCTTTTGGCGTCGCGCCTTCAGGAACGTGAATGTGCAGATCGTTCTTCTGATGAAAATCAGGCTCAATACCCATGGCGGCTGCCCGGGAGCGAACCACCGTCAATGCCGCCTGGATTGACTCCTGCATCACATCACCCAGGGAGCCGGTTTTGATAATCTGCCCTTTGCCGGGAACCGCTACCGACTCAATGGTCAGCAACTCACCGCCAACCGATGTCCAGGCCAGGCCGGTTACCTGACCGATCTGATCCTGATCTTCAGCCCGTCCATAGGTGAACTTGCGAACCCCCAGGAAGTCTTCAAGCACTTCCGTGGTAACGGCGCTCTTGCGGTCCTTTTCAGACAGCGCTTCCTGTTTTACCGCCCGGCGACAGACCTTGGCAATTTCCCGCTCAAGTCCACGGACACCGGCTTCTTTGGTGTAGTAGCGGATGATATCCAGCACTGCATCATCAGCAAAGGACAGCTCGCCCTTACGGAGGCCACTGCGCTTGATTTGCTTGGGCACCAGATAACGCTTGGCAATATTGAGTTTCTCATCCTCGGTGTAACCCGGAATGCGGATCACCTCCATACGGTCCAGCAACGGCCCGGGAATATCCATGGAGTTGGAGGTACAGACAAACATAACATCGGAAAGATCGTAATCCACTTCCAGATAGTGGTCATTGAATGAGTTGTTCTGCTCAGGGTCCAGCACCTCCAGCAACGCTGAAGCCGGATCACCACGCATATCAGAGCCCATTTTGTCGATTTCATCCAGCAGGATAAGCGGGTTTTTCACTTCAACCTTAGCCATCTTCTGGATCAGTTTACCCGGCATGGAGCCAATGTAAGTCCTGCGGTGACCGCGGATTTCCGCTTCATCACGAACGCCACCCAGCGCCATACGGACAAACTTGCGATTCGTCGCCCTGGCCAGTGACTCACCCAGTGACGTTTTACCAACCCCGGGAGGTCCCACCAGACAGAGCACAGGCCCCTTCAGTTTACGAACCCGCTTCTGCACGGCAAGATATTCAAGGATACGTTCCTTAACCTCTTCCAGCCCATAGTGATCAGCCTCAAGAATATCCTGGGCACGCTTCATATCATGGCGGACTTTGCTGCGCTTTTTCCAGGGAACACTGAGCATCCAGTCAATATAGCCCCTGACCACCGTCGCCTCTGCGGACATCGGCGACATCATTTTCAGTTTGGCCAGTTCCGCCAGGGTTTTCTCCCTGGCCTCCAGGGTCATCCCCGCCTGATCAATTTTCGCTTTCAGCTCTTCCAGCTCGTTGGGTGCATCGTCCATATCCCCCAACTCTTTCTGAATGGCTTTCATCTGCTCATTCAGGTAATACTCTCGCTGGCTGCGCTCCATCTGTTTCTTGACGCGACCACGGATTTTCTTTTCCACCTGCAGAAAATCCATCTCACCCTGCATAATACCAATCAGATACTCCAACCGGTCGCCCAGGTCGATGATCTCAAGCATCTTCTGCTTGTCTTCGATCTTCATGGGCATGTGTGCACTGATGGTATCCACCAGCTTGGCCGGGTCTTTGATACCGGATAATGAGCTAAGCACCTCATTCGGTACTTTCTTGCTCAATTGCACATACTGCTCAAACTGAGACATCACAGAACGAACCAGCAGCTCACCTTCCCGGTCGCTGATCTGCTCTGAAAGCTGCTCATGAACTTTCGCCTTAACCAGCCCATCGTCTTCATAGACCGAGTCAATCGTTACCCGGGTCTCACCTTCCACCAGAACCTTGACCGTTCCGTCTGGTAACTTCAGCAACTGCAGAATGCTGGCAACGGTGCCCACAGAAAACAGGTCTTCCACCTGAGGCTCATCGGTCTGGGCACTTTTCTGGGCTACCAGCAGAATTCTCTTGTCACCAGACATTGCCAGGTCCAGCGCCTGGATGGATTTTTCCCTGCCGACAAACAGCGGGATCACCATATGCGGGTAGACCACCACATCACGGAGGGGCAACAACGGCAATTCATAGTGCTCTGATGGTTGCAGGGTATCTTTATTATCCATAGCTCAGCCCCTATATGTTCAATATCAATAAAGCCTGCCGTCCACCAGCCCGCTGGCTGGCTGAAAACTGGAAAGTGAAAACCTGGCAGGCATTCAGGACACGATCTATTACGTGTTTGATCAATGGTCAGCCTACAGCAGAACTACCTGAAACACCGTCTCAGGCATCTGTAAAACCGGCCATGGTCTCTAAGATGGGGCTTTTCCGGCTAAATTACAATAGCCACGTATTTTCGTCTCCTGAAAACGGCTAAGGGACGCTTCATCAGGACTCAAGTCCGGGATAAAGAATCTTGTAACATCAAGAACTTGCAAAAGAACTTCGTTCAGGTAACATAACAGTCATTCGGAAGAGACGTCGCATCGACTCTTCAGGAGAGTCGGAGCGTAGCGCAGCCTGGTAGCGCACCACAATGGGGTTGTGGGGGTCGGAGGTTCAAATCCTCTCGCTCCGACCAAATTATTTTTACCTATCTCTCAGATTTACCTACTCCCTGTTTTACCCAAGCCTTCAAATCCCCCATCTTCTTCAGAAGATATCCATCTGATCGGTTTGAGCCTCAATCTTCAGCGGATGCCATCCGGGCAAGTCCTGAAAACTGTCATGAAAGCGCTTGGCCAGAAGAGGAACCTCGCGATTACTTGGGCTATGCATAAAAAAGCAGGGTTGTTTTCCTGCTGATATCCATTCCCTCAACTTGTGCTGCCAGGGTATAAGATACTCTTCATCACAGGTCATATCCCCCAGGCCAATAAAACGAATCATTGGAAAATGCCCGGTAGCAATTGCATGCACAGGAAGACGGGGCTTTTTAGCCTGAGTCAGATTTCAACCTTCTTGCGGCCTGCCAGGGCATGGGCCAGGGTACCACCATCCACAAACTCAAGCTCACCACCCAGGGGAACACCATGGGCAATGCGAGTGGCCCTCACCCCGAGGGTTTTCAACTCCTCAGCAATATAGTGCGCCGTGGCCTCACCTTCCACCGTCGGGTTGGTTGCCAGGATGACCTCTTCTACCTGATTATCAGCCACCGTTTTCAACAGGTGTTCAATGCCAATATCTTCTGGCCCGATACCATCAATAGGCGACAAATGCCCCATTAACACAAAGTAACGCCCTGAAAAGCCACCGGCCTGCTCAAAGGCCATAACATCCGAAGGATTCTCGACAATACACAACAGTTTTTCATCCCTGCCGGGATTGGCACAAATCTGACAGACAGGTTCTTCTGTCAGGGTACGGCAATGCCCGCATCGCCCCACCCCTTCGGCAGCCTGTCTGAGAGCAGCCGACAAGCGCACAGCCCCGTCACGATCCCTTTCCAGCAGGTGCAACGCCATTCTCTGGGCCGAACGCGGCCCCACGCCTGGCAGACAGCGCAATGACTCCATCAATTCCCTGATCATGGGGCTGAACATAAACAAAACCTGATTAACAATGATATCGCTACCCGACACCCATTAGTTCTAGCAAGTGTGTCGGGCGTAAGGAGTTTAGAATGGCAGTTTTATACCGGCTGGAAGACCGAGCCCTGAGGTCAGCTCACCCATTTTTTCCTTGTTGTTCTCTTCTACTTTGCGAACCGCATCATTAATTGCTGCAGCCACCAGATCTTCCAACATCTCCTTATCTTCCGCAAATAGACTTGGATCGATCTCCACCTTACGAACATCATAACGACCGGTCATGATGACCTTAACCAGCCCGGCACCGGCTTCACCAGTGACTACTGCATTGGCCAACTCCTCCTGGAGTTTCTCCATATCTTCCTGCATTTTCTGGGCCTGCTTCATCAGATTGCCCATACCACCTTTAAACATATTGACCTCTGCACAAAAAACACCAAACAGGGACCACCGAAATTCACCGATAATCCCGCCCGGGCTTTTTACTTGATAATATTACCAACTGGTTGAATCGAATCATCCAGAACCATGGCCGAAAAGGTCTCAATCAACCCCTTTACCCTGGCATCGGAATAAATACTCTCTTTCGCTTCCTGGAGACGCTCGGCAATTTTCCGTTCGCGCCAGGCAGCAGGAGTTTCATTAACAATACGACCAGTGTCAATTGACAGTTTAACGGACTGTTCAAAATAATCACACAGCGCCTTTTCCACACGCTGACGATGGGTGTCGTTGTAGAGCGTGCTGCGCTGTTCATCAAGTCGCAACCGGACGGCACCCTGTTCACTGTCAACAAACTCACAATGGGAACCAATGGTGCCTGTCACCCCTCCCAGGGGAAGACCGCGAAAAACCTGAATCCAGCTCACAGCATCCATCTGCGTAAATGGCACCCGGTCTTCTTTTGCCGGTAATTCCACCACTGCCCTGACCGGAGCTTCAGGGGCAACAACCGATGGCAGACTCAGAGACTGGTGAGCAGAGGCATCCGCTACAGTAGCGACTTCCTGAGAATCGACTCCGGACGACCAGTGTGCCTGCATATCATCCAGAGCACTGTCACGTTCATCATAAACAGGCGACTCAAAGGCAGCCTGGTCATAAGCTGACAGTGGAACGACCTCCGGGATTGGCGGTGCATCTTCACTGACCACCGCCCGGGAGGTTATTTCCTCTGGTGGTGTTTTTGGTGGTTCTTCAGCAATAACAGGAGGCTCAAAGGTATCCCTGTGACCACCGCTCTGGACCGAAGGGCTTTCGTGCTCAACTGTTTCCTGAGCAGTTTCATGAATAACAGCAGGCGCATCAACTTGTTGGGCAGCAGGCTCAGGCTCCGGATCAGAAGCACCTTCTTCATCAGACGTGCTGTTGTGAGATGAAGAGCCTTCAGCCGATGAAGAGCCTTCAGCCGATGAAGAGCCCTCAGCCGATGAAAAGCCTTGCGCAGATGAAGAGGCAACACTGTTTGTCGGCGGCGCTGCAACCGCCATCACATCCTGTTTTGCACCAGAAATATCAAGCGGCCTGCCAGCCGCTGGCGCACCATCGGGCCGGAACGCCAGCATACGCAACAAGGCCATTTCAAAACCACCCCGGGGATCCGGTGCCAGGGGCAGATCTTTCTTGCCCACAAGACCAATCTGGTAATAAAGCTGCACATCCTCAGCCGTCATTGATGATGCCAGCGCTATAACCTGCTCACGATCACCCTGACTGTTATCAACGGCATCGGGCACAGCCTGGGCAATGGCCACCCGATGCAGCAGGGACAACATATCATCCAGTACCGCCAGATAATCCGGCGAATGCTCTGCCAGGGATGACACCGAACCCAGGATATGGGCCGCATTGGCGGTCGACAGCGCCACCACCATCTTCATCACCTGCCCCTGGTCAATGGTACCCAGCATCGCCCCCACCTCAGCCTCACTGACTCGCCCGTTGCCAAAAGCAATGGCCTGATCCGTCAAACTGAGGGCATCACGCATACTGCCATCCGCAGCACGGGCCAGCTGCCACAGGGCCGCCACTTCGCAGGGGATCTGTTCCTGTCCGAGGATATTCTCCAGATGACCGACAATTCGCTCTGGCGTCATATTCTTCAGGCTGAACTGAAGACAGCGGGACAAAATAGTCACCGGCAACTTTTGAGGATCGGTGGTTGCCAGCAGGAATTTCACATGGGGAGGCGGCTCTTCCAGCGTTTTCAACAGCGCGTTAAAACTGTGCGCCGAGAGCATGTGCACCTCATCGATCAGGTACACCTTATAACGCCCACGGGTTGGCGCATACTGGACGTTATCCAACAGTTCCCGGGTATCTTCTACCTTGGTTCTGGAGGCCGCATCCACTTCAATCAGGTCCACAAACCGGCCATCATCAATCTCTTTACAGGCTGAACACTGGCCACAGGGGGTCGAGCTGACACCCTGCTCACAGTTCAGACACCTGGCAAAAATACGGGCAATGGTGGTCTTACCCACACCCCGGGTACCGGTAAACAGGTAGGCATGGTGGAGACGATCCTGATCCAGGGCATTAACCAGCGCCTGAAGAACATGGGACTGCCCTACCAGCTCTTTGAAAGAACGGGGTCGCCATTTGCGTGCAAGAACCTGATAGCTCATTGAGTAGCGTCAATACCTGAGATGGGAATTAAAGTATCTATGCTAACCAAGAAGCCTTGAAATTGCACGATCAGGAAGCTTTAGAGAAGTATTTGAAAGCGAGTTTGGGAGTGAGGAAAATCCGGAGAACCCGAAATGATGGAGGCGAACCCTGCCAGCCACACCCCGGCACATAACGTCACTACTACCGTTGCTCCCTTCCGGGCCTGGCGGGGTTCGTAGCTGATTATTGCGGGGGGACCGGCAAGGTCCACCATAAAGACCGGGGCATCGCGTCCCGATGCAGCGCATTCTGCATAAAACCCGACCTGACGTCAACTGCCAGCGCACATCTGGCCATCATTTTATTCACAATCAGGCCCGGTTTTTTCCGGCTGGTGAGCCCGGAAAAATATTATCATTGATTCACCAGCGCCAACACACCCAACACCGCAAACAACAACGCTGCCCCACGGTGAATCCATTGCAGTGGCAGCCTCTCTGCCAAATTCTCACCAAAGAAGACCACGGGCATATTGGCCAGCAGCATGCCCAGCGTAGTGCCGGCAATCACCCTGATCGTGGCAGAATATTCAGCCGCCAGAAGCACAGTCGCGACCTGGGTCTTATCGCCCATTTCGGCCACAAAAAACAGAGCCAGTGTCGTTAGAAAAACACCATAACCCGCCATTGACCCATCATTGTCATCCAGCTTATCCGGGACCAGGGCCCATACAGCAACAGCAAAAAAGGAAGCGGCAATCAGATATTGAAGAATATCGGGGGAAATCCAGGCGACCACCCAACTGCCAAACCAGACGGCAACGGCATGGTTCAACAGAGTCGCCAGCAAAATAGCCAGAGAGATCAGCCAGGGAGCGCGAAACCGCAACGCCAGCATCAGCGAGAGCAGCTGGGTCTTGTCACCGATTTCAGCAAGAAAAACAACCAGTGCGGAAAGGGAAAAGGTTTCCATAACAAGTCCGGGCAGGCGATGAATGATTGGCTCTTGAACCGGATCGGAACCAGTATTGGCCAGACTCTACTGAACCGCAGTGTTGAACACAACAGACCGGAGAATACAGAAAACATTGTAAGCTGGTGCTGATATTGAACATAACCTGCATATTACATTTCTTACAAACCAGGGGATAGCCGAAAGACTCCCTGCCTTTTGGGACCAGGTGAGCACAAGGAGCAGCTACGCATTTTTTTGCCGATGACGGTCAGTGGGTATTTGATTTAATACCCCGGGCTGTTCAGTTATTACCGTTGACATGTTGTTTATCAGTTCATGGAGGCCCTCAATTTTCTCGCTATTCATTGTGCATGTATGATTATTTTCGGTTTGGCTCCTGCATAATCGATCAAGCTTTTTATATAGCGCTTCGTCATTTCCTTTAATCAATTTTTTAAGATCAGTAATTGCATCCCGATTTTTTTTACATCCAAGAAAAGTAGCACATTGCCTCTCGGATAATCGTTCAAGCTTTTCCTTTAACTCTTTTTTTAACTCTTTGTTGCTTATCAGCAACAGTTTGGTTTCATAGTCGCGCCGGACAATATTGCGTTGCTCCATGGCCAGACCAATGGCTGAAGCTGTGCAAAATGAAACAAAACCGATAGGAACAGCTTTAGGGAGAGTCGATACCGCATAACATAAAAGTGAGCCAATCTGACCGCAAGAACATGAGATAATTAATACCTCTTCGTTCAAAAAGTAGTCTTTCAGATGGCAGGACGGCGCACCTGGGCATGATGTAGACTGCATTATTCAATTCCTGTTGACCAGTATGGGAAATAAGTTATTGCTGCCGGGTCAGCTCACATGAAAAACGAATTTCTGAAGAACAAATTCCAACTCATATTTTCTAGACTTTCTTTCCAAAAAAAAGTTCAACACGTATCGATTGAAAGGCCTATGATTCCCTGAAACACTTGTTTTTTCCTGACAGTCATTATTTGACAGGTATTTAATAATGTTTACCCCATCAGCAATTTCACCACCAATAGCAACCACACTGACAAATCAATTATCGAATGAATGTTCAAGAGAGTTTGATAGCAGCAAAACACAAGCAGTCAAGCCAGAAACCCAAGTAAAGATCAATGAAGGGACATATACGACAACACCTGAGAAAAAATGCCTTGATGATTATGGAATAACGGTAAATTATGAGGCCGAAGGAAGCCAGCTCGGTTTCAGGTATTTTAACTCGATAATCGGTTCCAGAACGGATCAGGAAAAACACAACCGATTCATGTCTGAATTGCGATCAATCAATGAAGTGGATGTGGATGCACTTAAATGTGTAGCAACAGAAAAGCACGATGGCATTAACACCACCATTAAAGTCGACAGGAATGGCAACGTTTGTTTATACAAAAGACTGACCAAGGTACATAACAAAAGTGATCCTTTGGCAGGGCTTATCGAGAAAAAGTACACTGAAGATATTTTTGCTGTTAATCGCTGGATGAATAAAAATAACATCGATACTGTCTTCCTCCGCTGTGAAATGGTGGGCTTTAATATTCAAAACAGACAGAATTACGGTTTGAGTCATCACTTGATTGCATTTGCCCTGGATATAGAGGGGGAACAACTCCCTTTCGATCAGTTCAGTCAGTTGTGGGATAAGGAAATTCGTCCTCCAAACATGCATAAGGTCAATGTGCTGGCAGAAGGAACATTCAAAGAACTCTGTAATTTCAAGGTTAATCATGTTCCCGGAACATCGGCTGCGATGCTTGCCAGTCAAGTGAATAACATCGAGATCATGCCTTCAGAACTGACTACGGATATTGAAGGGGTAGTGATTCAGCCCGAGCATGAATTATTGTATGTGCCCACTTTCAGGGATACGGAAGCCAGCAACGCCATTCAGGAAAAAAAGAGAAACAATGAGCCGCTACCCTGCTTTGTTGAGGGGACAGATACCAGACGACGCTTTTGTTATAAACTCCTGGCAGACTGGGTTGTCGGGGAAGCCGGGGCATCGTCTGCTGGCGGAAAAGTTGAAGATCAGGTGAGAAAGAAACTGGCTAACCAGTTACTTGACATTATTGAGCAGAGGGACCTGATTAAAGAACAGGGCACACTGAATAATCGAAAGGAGTTGAGCCAGAAAATATCAACAGTTTTCGATATGGCAAGGGATGATTTGGTCAACACGCACCCGGGAAGCGAGGAGATCCTGGCGTGGGGAAAAATGAAAGGATACGTTAACAAAAGGCTGGTTGAACTGATAAAACAGGCCAACCCCCAGCTTTTTCCAGTCAAATCCCCATGACCGGCATGATTGGTCATGAGTATCCGTAATCTGACTGATAGCCAAACGTTTTCTTTAACCGCTCAATATAGTCCTTATCACGGCACAGTGTTTTACCCGGGCTGTCTGAGAGTTTGGCGACGGGAGCCCCATTCAGCTCGGTTAATTTCAGAACAATATTGGGCGCATTAAAGCCCATATCGTTGGTGAGATAGGTACCAATCCCAAAGCTGACATTAATTTTGCCAGCGAACCATTGGTAAATAGCCAACGCTTTATCAAAGTTCAGCTTATCACTGAACACCAGGCTTTTGCTGCGCGGGTCAATGCCCAGTCGGCGATAATGATCAAGGGCCAATTCCCCCCAGACGAAAGGGTCACCGGAATCATGGCGCATCCCCTGGTAGGCGCTGGCCAGCTCAACATCAAAGTCCTTCAGAAACGCTGCCATGCTGATGGTATCCGTAAGCGCTATGCCGAGCTGACCTTGATACTCATCCAGCCATACCCTTAACGCATCTTTCTGACTGGTCCGCAGACTCTGACCGAGAACCTGATGGGACTGCAGCCACTCATGGGCCATGGTGCCTACCGGTTTCAAGCCAAGGGTTCTTGCCAGATTCAGGTTGCTGGTGCCCGCAAAGTTATCTGGTAAGCGGTGCTTCAGGCTTTCCACGACGTGGTAATGCCAGTCCCTTGAAAACCGCCGACGCGTACCAAAATCGACCAGAATAATACCACTATCGCCCGGAAGCTGGCTCAGCTTTTCATCAAGGCGACGCTGGCCTTGAGTAATTACATCATCCTGAGCTCCCTGACCATAAAAGCTATGACCATGAAGCTCACTGACGATTGCCAGCAGGAAAATTTCAAAGTGGGTAATTTCACTCCAGAGCCCCTCAATCACCAACGACAATTGACCACTGGTCTGTTCAATGGCAACCGCATGTGGGTCAAGCCGGAAACCCTCAAGATACTCGATAAAATCATCCGCAATAAACGGCAGAGTAGACAGCCACTCAAGTTCTTCCGAACCCAGGCGCAGCTCTCCCAGAAATTCACACTGCCTTTTCAGTTGCTTTTTTGACAGGGCTAACGGCTGGTCACTCCGGCAATGAAACTCCATGCGAGCCCAGGCATCCGGATAGCGATGCACCATGGACTGCTGCATGGTGTATTTATACAGGTCGGTGTCGAGGAGGGTTGGTATAATCGGGCTATCCATACTTCTTTCCTTCAGAGAGCGTCGGCATCACTGACCGCATCAGCAATGATCAGATCGCTGGCACTCTCTACCAAAATAACTCCGCCGGCATTCAGTTCGGCAATAGCATCAGCCACTGATGATTCAGCCAGGCCACGGGTGGCGGCAAGATTGACATACACCTGAAAACCAGCCCGCTGCAGTTGCAATGCCGTGGTTTTTACACAGAAATCAAGCGCCAGACCACCAACCAATACGGTGGTAATGCCTTTATTGGTTAAAAATTCGATAACTCCTGTACTCAACCGTTCTACCAGATCATGAAAACAGGCACCATAGGGATGAATATCCATCTCGACCCCCTTCCAGACAAAATAATCATAATCCGTCACGTCGGGAAGCCCACTCACCAGCTCAAACCCCTGTGTGCCGGGGACAGCATGTCTATTCCAGCGAAGATCAACATTTTTATGACCGGTTACCGGCGTCAACTGCGGATACTCTGCCCCAGCCACCCATACTGCATTGGCCGGATGCGCATCCTTGGAACCCACACGAACACCAGCCAGCCGGGCCTGGCGATTCAACTCGGCAGCGATATTATGACCATCCGGAACCGGTAGCTCATCTGGACACAACGGGGTGAAACAGTTCTGGGCATCCACATCAAAAGCAGCAATGGTCTCCCTCGACCCAATGGCATACATTATTTTCACCGTGACAAAAGGAATCTGATTCACTAACATAGTGAATTATGTTCTCTAACCTGTCAACCAGAGTATCTGCCATCAGGATTTGTCCATGGGCCCCAAGCCGACCAAGAGCCTTCAGCCGATTAAAAGCCTCAAGACAATCAAGAGCCTGAACACGGCACTTATATCTGTCGATCTGGTCGTATTTCAGCTCAGCGCCAACAACAGCCTCCAGGTACTTGTTCATCAGTTACCGGAAAATAAGTGCCCCCAGCTCCCGGCAGGCAGAATAGAGCCTGAATTTGATCACTGCCTTGAAGATACGGCAAAACGACAACTGAGCCGACTGACGTCAGAACCTGCCACCTATTTCGAGCAGGTCGTCACCATTGGCGATAACCAGAGAGACTCCAGGGGCTGGTCATTAACCGTCGTTTACTACGCACTCCTTCGTCCGGGTAATGAACAGTCATTACAGGCCCAGGCGGCATGGGTTGATGTTGTGAATGATCAACCAGTAACCAGATTGGCCTATGATCATAACCAACTGGTTATGGAAGCGCTGGACAGACTGAAAAATAAAATACAGTACAGTGCGCTGCCTGTTTATCTGCTTCCAACAGAGTTCACGTTATCCGATATTCAAAATGTCTTTTCTGTTATTCTTGGCAAAGCCCCACCCATGCGCTCGATCCGCAACCGTTTCCTGAATTACAATCTGCTTGAGGATACCGGCAAAAAGCGCTATGGAAGCAACCGGCCCGCTACGCTTTACCAGACAAACCGACAGTCAGAAAACTGGTTATTTGACAGGCTCTATTTAACAACTAAAGTTTGAAAAATCTTCTGGTGAGAATTCATATTATATCCGGATTGTCACACATTAACCCCTGCAAATTGATTAGTAAAATTGATTAACAGCTACAAAAGTGCATTAAATGACAAGTGGCAGGAATAATAATGAAATATTGAATCATCTTTCTATTAATTTACTCAGATAAAGCCTTCCCCTGTGAATGCGCTATCCATTAAAAAGTAATTTTAATCGTCCACTTACTCCAAGAGAGCAATTTTCAAAGATGCATGTTAATTCGCTTCGATCTGGTACAGATACTAACAATATCATCATACAACCAACAGCAAATAACCCATTACTGGTAAAACCAGTAACAATATGGCGGCAGAGAGAAGTTGCCCTGCCAGACCAGCCAACGCAACAAAAAGTTCATTATTCACAGGCGCTCAACCCACCTCCTCAAACGGTTTTTTACCCGGTACCGCTACCAGTTGCAGCAGCACCACTACCAACGGTATCCGCACAGAGTGACACCTACCCCATTGCTGTTGTGTCAACACGCCGAAGAATTCCTGCTTTTATCCCCGCGCAAGAGCCAGGGCTTTACCTTTGTCGACCAACCTTTTGCGCTCCTCCCCCCACTTTTAGTCCATTCCAGGCCAGCCTGACGCCCTGCTACATCCCCCAACCGGCCTGCCCAGACACTGCAATTCAATTTTTGCCCCGGTTTCCGGCAGGATCAGCAGGAATAACACCAGCAAAAGCATCTGAAGCCCCGGAAGTCATGGAACTCATTACCGAAAACCGGGGAAGATACTTCACTTCAACCATTGACGACATTGCCTGCCATCGAAGAGCTGGTACTGGCAATATACAACTGGGGATTTTTAATCTGAAGGTTGGCCTGCGCTTTCCATTAGATCTAATGGCCAGCGATATGATCTCGTCACCAATACAGGGAAAGCTATGCTTCTCATCATGGAAGGCTCTGACCCAATACTTATCCAGACAACCCGCCGGCTGCTTTTATACTAAAGACCAGCAAAGAGAGCCCATCAGCAGAATCCCTATTTTCCTGAAATGTGATGAAATGAAATCATCTTCATCTACTCAGCTGGCAATCTCTCAGGAGACCATTGACCCATTGGAGGCAGAGCAGGAAATACCAAAAATTATCGATCACCTGAAATCCCTGAATGAGAAAAGAGTCACTGCCAGAATAGTATTCTTTGACTCCAAACAAGTTGGCGGAATAGCTTGCCATAGAGACCCGACAACAGGCTATCTTGCCTATTTTATGTTTAACACACCTACAGTGTATACGTCACTGTCAGTATCATCGCTCAGGGGGCTGTTTTGCGAACTGGAAGCTACCATAGAGCATTCCATGAATGACAGTGAGTTATCAGATTATATTGAATCTTTGGGTGTAGGCTGCTTTCTTAGACGAGGCATTCGCAGAAGGGGGAGCATACAGTTATTTTCTCACACTGTTAGTTTTCTATCAGATGATTAGTCCGGGAGATAATAAGACATCACGCTTCTTAATCCAGCTATTTAACAATTTAATCAGGCAAAGTGACTCACAATGAACAACAATCCATACACAACAAACGCCACTGCACAAGGATACCCCAGATACGGTGTGCCAGTACCAGCTCAACTGGCTTCTCCTTATCGACAGCCCTCCTTTACAGGAATGCCCCATTGGCAGGGACGAAATATAAGTCACACAGCTCATCTGGCACAGCGACTTCAACTCCCATACTTTACAGGTCAACAGGGGCAGATGTTCACCTCATATTTAAACCCGGATTTCACCGGTCCTGGCAGCACCAGCATTGCCGATGTGCAACCGCACATGCGACAAAGGAAAAAGTCGGCACCCGTACATGTCCCAACACCCCATACTTCAGAACATACCCCCAAATCTACAGCAACAGGCAATCCGAATCGGCCCCACCCCAGAAAATCTGAGCACTGCCCCGACGATGGAAAAAGACACACTGATAGCTTTTCTCAAACATCATCCGCCAACGGGATTAATGAATCAGCTGAAAGTGCTGAAGCATCGTTATCAGAAGACAACGGAATGTTACCCGGAGCATTCGCTGGCAGCTCAATCAATCCTTATTCCAGCCTGCAAAATAATGCCCATGTACAAGTGCTTATGGCCGAATTATGGGCAGCCACCCTCAACTATGAAAATACTTTTGGGATCCCCCCCTCTAACACCTTGCTGGCAAGAGCTTTTCATTTATTTTTACAGCAAAACCAAAATCATAAGACACCCTTGCTGCCTACTCCGACCACTTTCAATCAGCCAACCGTGAACTGGATGCCTTCCCACAGCCAGCAGTGCCTTGATGTAATAGAATGTTTAAACCTTTATCGAAACCAACGCATATATGGCGATATCATTCATGTTACAGACCATAAATCCGCTGGTCTTGGCAGAGCTTACATCTACCCACTACACATTAAATTCCGCATTTGGTTCCCTGAGGCGTTTAAAGCACTGCCCAACCAACAAATCAAGGCAATGAAGTTAGAAGGGAATCTGAAATTTAATCAGAGCGAAGTGGCAGCGTATGTCAAAAAACATTCTGAAGGAGCTTTTTATGACCTACGGCTTCAGAATGTAAAGCATGCAAAAGAAATTCCCATCTATTTGATAGCTACCGCCTTGATTGATGAAGCCAGTAGAAGAATTACACCTGAATCCCAACAGGTGCTGACTCATATTAAATCGCTTTTCGGACAGCCAATCACTGCAGATATCCTGATATTTTTTAGCAAGCACCAGGGAGGTATTGCCTGCCATTATGATGAAGCAAGTGGCATCAGTACCCGCTTCCTTTTCAGACTGCCTGATCAAGAATTCAAGAGTGTCCCGATCGCAGAATTGTCGAATAAATACCGTAAATTGCAGGCAAAAATAAAACCAATCAATGATGAAAAATTAAAAAGCTATGTTTTTGGCTTTGGGGCTGAAGCCTTTATGAGAGACTTTAATATAAATAAAATAAAACTGCGCTCCAGCGAGGTTTCTCTCCTTCCGAAAGAGGACTGACAGCAAAAAGCCGCCAGCCGTATAAAATGACTTTAACGCTCAATCCGCCATGTTGTACCTTCTCTGCTGTCCTGAAGAATAACTCCCCGGGCAGCAAGTTCATCACGGATACGATCTGCTTCAGCAAAATCACGATGTCTTTTGGCATTGTTGCGTTGCTCAATCATGCTTTCAATCATGGCTTCATCCACATCCGCACCGGCTTTCAGAAACACTTCCGGGTCCCGCTGCAGAATACCCAGAACCCCACCAAGCTTAACCAGCAGGGCAGCCAGTGGCAGAGCGGCAGATTCGTCCTGACTGCGCACGGTATTGAGGTGACGCACCAGCTCAAACAATACGGCAAGCCCTTCTGCGGTATTGAAGTCATCGTCCATAACCTTGAAGAACCGCTGCTCGAACTCATTATTTTCTGCTGCGGACACCCCTTCCAGGTCAAGCCCTTGTAACGCGGTGTATAGACGCTCAAGGCGTACACCCGCCTCTTTCAGGCTATCTTCGGAATAGTTGATCGGGCTGCGGTAGTGGCTGGAGATCATAAAGTAGCGAACCACTTCTTCATCGTACTTATCCAGCACTTCCCGGATGGTAAAGAAGTTACCAAGGCTCTTGGACATCTTCACATTATCGATGCGGATTGCGCCAGAGTGCATCCAGGTATTCACAAACCTGGCGTCGTTACACGCTTCGCTCTGGGCAATCTCATTCTCATGATGAGGGAACTTCAGATCTGAACCGCCACCATGAATATCGAAGGTATCGCCCAGACAGCATTTACCCATAACAGAGCACTCAATATGCCAGCCCGGACGCCCCTCACCCCAGGGCGATGACCAGCTGGGCTCACCGGGCTTGGCTGCTTTCCATAGAACAAAATCCAGCGGATCTTCTTTTTGCTCTTCCACCTCAATTCGGGCACCCGCTTCCAGCTCTTCAAGCACCTTGCCGGACAGCTTGCCATAATCCGCAAACTTATGAACGCGGTAATAGACATCCCCATTACCCGGTGCGTAGGCAAACCCCTTACCGATCAGCTGCTCGATCATTGCCACCATGCCCGGTACAAATTCGGTGGCCTTGGGCTCCTGGTCTGGTGGCAGGTTACCCAATCGCTGGAAGTCTTCCTGCATGGCGGCGATCATACGACCGGTCAGGGCCATAAAATCCTCACCATTTTCGGCCGCCCGGCGAATAATCTTGTCATCCACATCCGTAATATTGCGAACATAGGTCAGATCATAACCACGGGCACGGAGATAACGTGCCACCACATCAAACGCCGTTACCGTACGGGCGTGGCCAATATGACAGTAGTCGTAGACCGTCATACCACAGACGTACATGCGCACGTGATTGCCATCCAGCGGGGTAAACGGCTCTTTCTTGCGGGTCAGGCTGTTATAAATCTGCAGCACTTTATCGGTATCCTTTCTTCAAGCCTTAATGGCCCAGGTATCTTTCAAACCAATGGTCAGGTTAAACACCGGGTTTTCGGCGCAGTGGTCACGCCGGTCTGCAACAAAGTAACCTTCACGCTCAAACTGGAAGGACTGTTCCGGTGCCGCATTGACCAGCGATGGCTCAACCCACGCCTGAGTCACCTTCAGGGAGTCCGGATTCACATGACTCAGAAAGTCCTCTTCACCACGATCCGGTGCCGGATGGCTGAACAGACGATCATAAATTCTCAATTCAGCCTGTTGCCCTTGAGTCGCCGAAACCCAGTGAATAACGCCACGAGGACGAATACCTGCCGGTGGATCTTCCCCTACCGTACCCGGCACATAAGAGGCATGAACTTCAACAATATTGCCACTCTCATCACGGATCACTGCTTCTGCCTTAATGACATAGGCACTTCTGAGACGAACATAATCACCAATCACCAGACGCTTGAACTTTTTGCGGGATAAGGTGGTATCTTCAGTGAAGTCTTCCTGATCGATATAGATTTCCCGGGTAAACGGCAGGGTTCTCTGCCCCAGCTCCGGACGATTTGGATGTGCTGCCGCCGCCATCTCCTGCACCTCGCCTTCCGGCAGGTTCTGAATCACCAGCTTCAAAGGCGAGAGTACCGCCATGGCTCGGGCGGCATTGGTGTTCAGGTCATCACGAATGGCATGTTCCAGCATGGACACATCAGCGGTGCCATCGGATCGGCTTACACCCACCATCTCGGAAAAGCGGCGGATGGAAGTCGGGGTATAACCACGACGACGCATACCGGAGATGGTTGGCATTCGGGGATCGTCCCAACCATTCACCACACCTTCATCCACCAGCTTCTTCAACTTGCGCTTGGAAGTCACCGTGTAATTCAGGTTGGTACGGGCAAACTCATATTGTCGGGGCCTGGCCGGAACCGGCAGGTTATCCAGGAACCATTCATAGAGAGGACGGTGATCCTGGAACTCCAGGGTGCAGATAGAGTGGGTAATATGCTCAATGGCATCTTCCTGGCCATGGGCAAAGTCATAGCTGGGGTAAATGCACCACTTGTCGCCGGTCTGATGGTGAGGCACCTTGCGAATCCGATAGAGAACCGGGTCCCGCATGTTCATATTGGGGCTCTGCATATCGATTTTGGCCCGCAGGGATGCCTTGCCTTCTTCGTAGTCACCGGCCCGCATTTTGGCAAATTCAGCCAGGTTTTCTTCGACAGACTTGTTTCTGTCCGGGCTCTCCACACCGGGCTTATTGAAATCACCCCGGTTAACGCGCATGGCTTCAGCGTCCTGATGGTCCACGTAGGCCTTGCCTTCACGAATCAGGTGCAGAGCCCAATCATAAAACTGGTCAAAATAGCTGGAGGCATAACGAACTTCACCGGACCACTGAAAGCCCAGCCAGCGGATATCTTCCTGAATGGCATCCACATAGACCTGTTCTTCTTTCTCCGGGTTGGTATCGTCAAAACGGAGGTTGCACTCACCCTGGTACTTTTCTGCCAGGCCAAAGTTCAGACATATAGCAGTAGCGTGGCCAACGTGGAGAAAACCATTCGGCTCTGGAGGAAAGCGGGTCTGAATATGGCTGACCCGGCCTTCTGCCAAGTCTTTTTCAATAATCTGTTCCAGAAAGTTTCTGGCTTTTTCGGTAGCAGTCATTGTCACTGATGCATCTATGAGAGGTTACTGGCGAACAGAGTTTAGACACCTGCGCCATAATCGGCTGAGACTACCATATCTGCCAATGCTGGAAAATAACTCATTATCCTGCCAGGAGAATTTACCAGGTATGGCGTCACTTTTTACCGACAGATACCTTAACAGACAATAATAGATCGTATTGACTATCAGTATTCGGCCCCCGGTTTAACGAATAGGTTTTACACGGGTACGAGAAACACCTAGAATCCCTGGTTTTCCTGACGCTCCCAGAGTCTGTGGACGTTATTTAACAGACGTTATTTAACAAGAGTGGTGACCCACATGATGGTCGTATTACACACCAATTTCGGTGATATCAAACTGGACCTGGATGCTGAAAAAGCACCAAAAACCGTTGCCAATTTCATTGAGTATGCGAATAGCGGCCATTTTAATGGCACCATTTTCCACCGTGTTATCGATGGTTTTATGATCCAGGGCGGCGGCTTTGAACCTGGCATGGTGCAAAAATCAACCAGGATGCCCATCGACAATGAGGCCGATAACGGCCTGAAGAATGAAACCGGGACGATTGCCATGGCCAGAACCATGGACCCGCACTCGGCATCTGCCCAGTTCTTTATTAATGTCAAAGACAACCACTTCCTTAACCACAGCGCCAAAACCAGTGATGGCTGGGGTTACTGTGTCTTCGGCAAAGTGACTGAAGGCATGGATATCGTCAACAAGATCAAAGGGGTGAAAACCACTTTCCGTGCTGGCCACCAGGATGTTCCGGTAGAAGACGTGGTGATTGAGTCCGCTGAAGTGCTTGAGAACGTGGAAACCGCCTGATGAAGGCGCTGTTTATTTCAGACCTTCACCTGACACCAGAATGCCCGGCGGTTGCCCGGGCGTTCTGCCATTATCTGGCCGATCGGGCCCCGCAGGCTGATGCCCTCTATATTCTGGGTGACTTCTTTGAGTACTGGGTTGGGGATGATGCCATGGATGACTTTCAACACGATATTGCCCAGCGACTCAGACAGTATACCAACAGCGGCAAGGCCCTGTACCTGATGCCCGGCAACCGGGATTTCGCCATCGGGAAAAGCTTCCTGCAGGCCACCGGCGCACAGTGGCTGAAAGACCCGACACTGATCACGATTAATAACCAGAAAATTCTGCTGATGCACGGTGACTCACTCTGCACTGAAGACAAGCAGTACCAGCGCTACCGAAAAATCATCCGTAATCCCCTGGTGATGGCTTTACTGCGTATGACTCCCTTGTCTTACCGCAAGAATCTGGGCCGCAAAATCCGGCAAAAAAGCAAAGCGGCCAAAATCGGAAAAGCGCTGGACATTATGGATGTTACGCGATCCGAAGTTGTTGAGGCGATGGAAAGGTTCGAGGTAGATACCTTGATCCACGGTCATACCCACCGCCCGGACATCCATGAAGTCGCGTTGAAACATGGGATTGGCAAACGCTATGTATTGGGTGACTGGACGAATAAGGGCTGGGAGATTGAGCTGGACAGTAATGGTATAACGCTGGATGCTTTCCCGATAAAACATCCATGATCTGCGAGTAAAAATTTTACTGCGCCCGATGCCCTGGAATCCGCATGAAAACAATAATTTTTTTTCAAAAATTGAACAAATGCCCCTCTGATATTGTCATAAGAAATAATCTTACATTAATTAAGAGGATTTGATCATGTTTTCCAGTCACATCACCAATACTCCTGCGAGACAGCAAGGTAATTCCCAAGAGCCCCGGTCCTTAGAATCAACAACGGCTGTCAAGGCATTTAAGTTCGCTGCGTATAGTACTGTGGCGTAAAGTTGTGGTTGCTTGACTGCCTTGGCGATCGATAGGGTCCAATCACACTTCAACCAGCCTGCCGCAGATTTTTTAGACCAACACTACTTTGCTAACGATACTCGTCAATGGATCAATTATCAGCAACTACGTGGCGAACATCAAACTCTGTCTTTCTTTGCCCAGGCAGTGATTTCAGGATCCATCACAATGGCTACCCATGTGTTTATGAACATAATGCTTCCCGCTCAAACGTCAGCTCCAACCCACCCCCTCTAATACTGAAAACCAGCCTGCGCAGAGTCAATCCGCTGCAAGACTTATCATCGCAAATAAACGCTCAGGTATAGTCTGACGAAAAACCAGGTACCACTGTGACATCGGATGTCACTCATTTTTGACTTATCGATGGAAAACGCCCTAAGGTTTTCGGCGGAGACTACTGGTCACATTAAATTGCTGCAGATATTGAACAACATCCAGATGACCCATTTTCTCAGCAATGGAAAGTACATCCGTATTATTGGCAGGGTTTGAGTAGCGAATGTCGGCACCCTGTTGATGCAGATACATGACGGTATCCAGATGACCATAATCTGATGCAGTCCAGATCGCGCTGCCAAAGTTCCGGCTTTCCACATTAACGTCAGCCCCCAGTTCAACAAGATACTTCACCACATCAACATGCCCACCTTGGCACGCCTTCCAGAGCAGTTCAGAGATGTCAGGCTTGGGCGCAGTACTGAAATGGGTCTCGAATGCGCTGAGCAGATACTTTACCGCTTTCAGGTGGCCTTGACTTGACGCATGAATGAGCGCCGATGAAACGTGTGACGGTTTGATAAGCTGCTGTATGGTGTACTCTTCAAACAGGTATTCCAGTACGTGGCAGTGACCTCCCAGGGCGGCGACAAAAAGCAAAGAATCCGCATCAATTGCTGCGGATTTATGAACCAGAAGCATGACCAGCTCAAGGTGCCCCTTCGATGCAGCCTCAACAACAGGCGTATCGAGCGTGACGTTGGCGTTGATATCTGCGCCTTTTTCCAGCAGGAGTTTGACCAGTTCAAAGTGCCCGCCGGCGCAGGCCTGACACAACGGAGTTTGCTGGCCTGAGCAATTGGCTTCAATGTCTGCCCCCCTGTCAAGTAGCCACGTTACAGCTTCAATTGAGCCACTGCGGGCCGCAGCAGAGATCGGGGAATCGTAACCCGCCCCATTAACGTTGATGGCTGCCCTGCTGGCAATGTAATTCATCATCACCACCTTGCCACCCTCAGCCGCTTGCCGGAACAGAGTGGCGCTGAGGTGGGGAGTGTCAAGATTCAGATTCAGGTGCCTAAGCAGGAACCTCAACAGTTGCACATTACCAGAATGGGCCGCTGCCTCAAGAGGGTGCGGGTTTGTCTGGGAGTATGTGTTACCGCATCCGGCGTTGATATCCGCCCCCTGATCAAGCAGATATTTGACCATTGGCAGATTGCCGCTGCGACAGGCAGCCCAGATCAAGGTTTTACTACCGGTTTCGCCATGGCTATTGTTTGCACCTCGTTCGAGCAGTAACTTGACCTGCTCGAAATGGCCATTGATTGCCGCAACATGAACCGGGGTACGATGACCGGTACTGTGGTTATCAATATGCTCGCCGAGATTGAGCAGATACTCGATTAGATTGGTCGATCCCATTCTGGCCGATTGGTAAATCAGAGCATCCATGCCCCGGCAACCGACTTGCAACTGGGCACCGTTCTCTTTCAGAAACTTCACCACATCCTGATGGCCTGCATGAATGGCCCAGTACAGTGGAGAGATAAAACCTGTGGTACTGCCAGCCTGAATGTCTGCATTATATTCCAGCAGAACCTTGACTATCTCCAGATGCCCTGAAACGGCCGCCATCACAAGAGGTCCATAAAGAGAACCCTTTGCGTCAGGGAGTGCCCCCTTAGCCAGCAGAAGTTTTACCACTTCAAGCTTGCCAGCCCCGACTGCCAGCCAGAGTGGGGTGCACTGAGCCCCCATCTTAATAGTCCTGCCCAGACGGGCTATAACATAAGGGGACGTCCCGTGAATGCTGACCGGTTGTTGATCCAATGTTGCAATCTGCTCGGAGAGGTCGCCATTAACATCGGCACCCCGTTGCAGCAATCCTGAAATGGCGAGGATTTTTCCATTCAGGATTCCAGAGACAAATTGTCTTTGCCAGTTGTCCGGCAAGGCGCGTGGGTTATGATTCCATGATGGTGCAATGGCTCTTTTCGTCAGGGAAGTGACGGGGACAGCGCGATTGCAGGCAGGCGCTTTTGGCAAGGCAGGAAAAACAGGGGCTGACGACTTATCCCTGGCACCAGGGCCAGAGAGCGTTGTACCGGCGAATGTGCTCTGGCTATCAGGACTGGAAACTGCACTATACATTTTGTCATTCCAATTCAGATTTCGAGAACCCTGTTGGACAATTATTTCCCTTTTTTTATCCGCCAGACGTTTATTTAACAACAAAGACAGCCAGAGATTTTAAAACCACGACAATGTAGAGCCGGTTTATCAAGTTTTATGCACAGTGGTCACAGCGGCGAAGACTCTGCTACCAATATTCTCAGACAGGCACCCCGCTGTGAAATCGGATTTCACTCATTTTTTGACTCATCAAGGAAAAGTGCTCCCCGGGTTTCCGACAAAGACTGCTGGTCATTGGGAGAAAAATGATTAAGCTGCTGCAGGTATTGAGCAACATCCTGATGACCCATTTGCTCCGCTATGGAAAGTACATCCGTATTGTTGGCAGGGTTTGAGTAGTGAATGTCGGCACCCTGTTGATGCAAGTACATGACGGTATCCAGATGACCATACTTTGATGCAGTCCAAACCGCGCTGCCAAAGTTCTGGCTTTCCACATTCACGTTAGCCCCCAGCCCAGCAAGATACTTCACCACATCAACATGCCCACTTTGGGCCGCCATCCAGAGCGGTTTAGAGATGTCAGGCTTGGGGGCAGTACTGAAATGGGTCTCGAATGCGCGGAGCAGGTACTTTACTGCGTTCAGGTGGCCATGAAAAGACGCTTGAATGAGTGCCCCTGAAAAGTGTGACAGTTCGATACGCTGCAGTATTGTGTTCTCTTCAAACAGGTATTCCAGTATGGGGCAGTTACCTCCCAGGGCGGCACCAAAAAGCAAAGAACCTGCATCAATTGCTGCGGATTTATGAACCAGACGCTTGACCAGCTCAAGGTGCCCATTAAATGCAGCCCCAAAGATAGGCGAGTGGAGACCTTCGTCAGCATTAACATTAGCATTAACCTCTGCGCCTTTATCCAGCAGGTATTCCACCATCTCCACAAGCCCCTTCTGCGCTGCTATATAGATAGGGGTACGAAAACCTGAAGCATCGGCATTGACGCTGACGCCCCTGTCAAGCAGGTATGCCACGGTATCAATACTGCCAGCTCTGGCCGCAAAATAGATTGGCGAATCCAACCCTGTATTGCCGTCAAGTCTTGCGCCCTTGCTGACCAGGAATTTGACCAGTTTAAAGTGCCCCCGGGCGCAAGCCTGACACAGTGGAGCTTGTGGGCCTGAGCAGTTGGCCTCAATGTTTGCACCCTTTTCAAGTAGCCACTTCACCGCTTCGATAGAGCCACTGCGAGCCGCTGCTGAGATCGGGGAATCGCAACCCGTTTCATTAATGTTGATAGTTGCCCTGTTGGCAATGTAATCCATCATCACCACTTTGTCTCCCTCAGCAGCGTGGCGGAACAGAGTAGCGCTGAGGTCGGGGGTGTTGATAGTCAGATTCTGATGCTCCAGCAAGTACGCCAACAGTTGGCAATTGCCAGAATGAGCAGCAGCCTCGATGGGGTGGGGTTCTGTCCAGGGGTAGGTATTACCGCCGCCAGCGTTGATGTCCGCCCCCTGATCAAGCAGATATTTGACCATTTGGAGGTTGCCGCTATAACAGGCAGCCCAGATCAAGGTTTTGTAACCGGTTTCGCCATGGCTATTGTTGGCACCTCGCTCAAGCAGTAACTTGACCGGCTCAAAATGGCCATTGATTGCCGCAGCATAAACCGGGGTATGCTGACCGGTACTGTGGTTATCAATGTCCTCGCCGAGATTGAGCAGATACTCTATTAAATTGGTCGATCCCCTTCTGGCTGATTCGTGAATCAGAGCATCCATGCCCGGGCAACCAACTTGCAAATGGGCACCGTTCATTTCCAGAAACTCCACCACATCCTGATGGCCAGCATGAACGGCCCAGTACAGTGGAGAATTAACTCCTGTGGTACTGCCAGCTTGTATGTCTGCCTTATATTCCAGCAGGACCCTGACTATCTTCAGATGCCCTGCAACGGCTGCCATCTCAAGAGGTGCAAAGCGAGAGCCCCTGGCATCAGGGAGCGCCCCCTTAGACAGCAGAAGTTCTACCACTTCAAGCTTGCCAGCCCCGGCTGCCAGCCAGAGCGGGGTGCACAGAGCCCCCAGCCCGGCAGTCTTGCCCAGGCGGACTGTCACAGAGGGGTGCGTCCCGTGAATGTTGACAGGTTGTTGAGCCAATTTTGCAATCTGGCTGGAGAGGTCGCTATTAACATCTGCACCTTGTTGAAGTAATCCTGAAATGGCCTCGATTTCTCCATTCAGGATTCCAGAGACAAATTGCCATTGCCAGTTTTCCGGCAAGGGGCGTGGGTTATGATGCCCTGATGGTGCGATGGTTCTTTCCGTCAGGGCAGCGGCGGGGACAGGGCTGTTGTGAGCAAGGGAAGTTTCTTTTGGCAAGGCAGGAACAGCGGCTAACGACTTATCCGTGGCATCAGGGCCAGAGGGAGTTGTACCGGCGAAAGTGCTCTGGCTATCAGGACTGGAAACTGCACTATACATTTTGTAATTCCAATTCAGTTTTCGATAGCCCTGTTGGACATTTATTTCCCTTTTTTTATCCCCCGTACGTTTATTTACAAGCAAAGACGGCTAGAGATTTTAAAACCACGACAATGCAGAGCCGGTCTATCACGTTTTACGGACAGTCGTCACAGCGGCGAAGCCCCTGGCACCAATATTCTCAGACAGGCACACCACTGTGAAAACGGAATAGTTTGTCCGGAGACTCAATGGCATCCTGTTCAATCCCGGCGAATATCGCCACCCGGTCAGCCACTGACCCGCCATTAATGGCCTCTGCCAATGCCAGATAGTCCTGAAAATGTCGACTTTCAGACTTCAATAATGACTGATAAAACTTCTTCAATTCATCGTCCAGCCATGGCGAGAGTGCCGCAAAACGCTCACAGGAACGGGCTTCAATAAACGCCCCCATCACCAGGGTATCGACCAGCCTGAATGGTTCAAACGTTCTGATGGCAGCACTTAACTGCCCCGCATAGCGACCGGCTCCAAGGTGAACATAGGGAATATCCCTGCGTGCCATAATGGCCAGAACCTGCTCATAGTGCCGCAACTCTTCACGGGCCAGTCTGGACATTTTGTTCAGCAGGCTTAACTGATCTTCTATTCTGAGTTGCAGCCCACCTTTCTGCTGTTCACAGCGACCGTTACCCCGGCCGAACGTCCCGGTGCGATAACGGCTCATTATCGCCATCGCTGATTGAGCGGCCTTCAGTTCATTATTGGCATGATCAACCAGAATCACCGCAAGATTCTCTGGTTTGCGCGCTTCATCAATCCATGCCTCAGGGGTTGGACAGGGTAAGAATTCAAGAATGGGCGAAATATTGGTCATAACTGGCTCACCTGGCTGAGCCAGCATGGTAACACGAGCGACAGGAGGGCGTTAAAGTGAGGCATCAATGTCTTTTTCTTATGAAGCAGGAGATCAAGCAGACCCATAAAGCACGCTGAAGCTACAAAGGTCAGATTCACCAATGCGCAGAATAAAAAACGCTGTCAGACAACTGACAGCTTTTTTTATTCAACTTATTGCCATGGCTTTAGAAACGGTATGCTACACCGGCCATATATACCCAGGGATCCAGAGATACATCAATTTTGTAATCATTTGAGCCATCTGTGAAAGTACCCGTTGTATCTATGTCCATATACCAGACGGCAGCATTCACACTCCAGTTATCAGCAACCTGGTAATCAAAACCGACCTGAGCCGCCAGACCAAGGGAGTCATCCAGCTTCAGATTCCGAAAACCAGCATTCGAACCAGCACCAACAAACTTTTCACTGAAAAAGATAGTGTAATTCAAGCCCGCGCCAAAATAGGGCTGGAACGCTGACGCATTACCCATTGGATAATACTGAACACTCAAAGTAGGTGGTAAGTGCTTTACTTCAGCGAAATCACCAAGACCAGAAAGCCCACCCTTACCCTGCAACTTGTGTGAGAATGGAGTAGCTGCAAGCAACTCAATACCGAAATTATCCTGAATCATATAAGTCAATGATAATCCCAGTTGAGTCTCATTATTGACATCCACTTTTGAGTCAGGCTGTTCGACCCCTGCTACATACAGATTTCCACTATCCACATCAGGATTTACACTGGCCAGACCACCACGAACAATAAAGTCACCAGCCTCATAGGCCTGTGCGGCACCAGATAGCAATACAGTTGCACTGATAATAGCGAGAGAAAGCGATTTGATTTTCATTCCTTACCTTTTTTGTTATTTATCAACCGGAAATGTAATATGCTGTTATTATATAAAGTTCGCCAGCACATTTATTGACCCAGATCAATTCTTCAAAAAACACAACGGTTTCCATAAGATCTCTTTTATAAATACAAATATTCATGGAATAACATTCCACATACTCCTAACTGCACAGCATTTTATTGACCCAGATCATAAAAACATCAGTTCCGCTCATGCATGATGGAACTATAACAAGCAGAATATTCAGCAAGAGAGGAAACATTATGCGTGGAATTACCAAGGTTCTGGCCGTTGTTGATACCAGAAAGGAACAGCAGCTTGCCCTTGAACGGGCCAGCCAGATCTGCCGGGTAACCGGTGCTGCCCTGCATATTCTTGCGCCAAACCCCAGGGCCGATGGTGAATCAATGGTTCGCCTGGAAGCACTGGCTGAGCCACTGATGTCTGAGGGTCAGGAGGTTTATCTGCATGAAACATGGAATGGCTCTGTTATTGAAACCATTATCCATGTGCGTCAGATGGAACGCTGCCACCTGGTAGTCAAAGATGCCAAGTTAATCACCGCCCTCAAGAAAGCCTTCTCTACGCCTGAAGACTGGAGCCTCCTCCGCCGCTGCCGGGTTCCTGTACTGCTGGTGCAGGATAATAGTGACTGGACTAAAGGCAAAATCCTCGCGGCCATTAACGCCGACCCGAGAGACCATTATCACAGCATTCTTAACCAGGCGATCCTGCAATATGCGACGGACATCGCCAGTGAGTTCTCATCAGAGCTGCATCTGGCCACCGCTTACCCGACAACGATGCTGGCGATTCAGGATCACGGTGATGGACGGACTGACAAGGACTACTACGAAAAGCATTGTCAGGAATATGCCCGGGAGTTCAATCTCAATGAAGACTATTTCCATATTGAACCCGGTCCAACCGAGACCATGATCCCCGCGCTGCTGCAAGACATTGATGCCAAACTTCTGATTCTTGGCACTCACGCAAGAACCGGCATCAGCGCCCTGGCTATTGGCAATACCGCCGAACAGCTGATCTCCGAGGTCAAAACCGATATTCTGGTACTGCAGCCAAAACATCACATGATCCCACTGGAGCGCGAACTGGGTAAATAAGCCGACACCATAGCTGCCAGCCCCCATCCTGGCAGCCACCTCAAAATATTTCAGTCACGAAACCGGATAAAGCGGCTAAAAACTTCTATATTGTCCTAGGAGCCTGTCGGACTTAAGCGTCCGTAGCGAGGATTGCGAGAAATTGAGGATAAAAATTTCTGCTTCTGAGGAGAATAGCGGGGCTAT